>JAXDDP010000178.1:0-9055 GCA_034676785.1 Anaerolineae bacterium
ACCCGCCGGGAGACTATGCGGGGCGACTCATCGAGGCCGCCGGGCTCAAGGGCGCGCGATGTGGGGGTATGGCCGTGTCGGAGCAGCACGCGAACTTCTTTATGAATGAGGGAGGGGCTACTGCAGCCGATTTCAGGGCCCTGCTTGCTCACGTACAGGCCACGGTGAAGGAACGCTTTGGGGTCATGCTCGAGCCAGAGATCGAGATATTGCCGGAAGATTGAGGACACGCCATCGATGTCAAAGATCAGAGTAGCGGTTATTTTCGGGGGAAGGTCCGGAGAACACGAGGTCAGCCTCTCTTCCGCACAGTCGGTCATGGCGGCGCTTGATCCGGCTAAATACGAGGTCGTGCCGATCGGGATCACGCGCCGGGGCACCTGGATCGCGGGTGAGGGGACGCTCCAAGCTTTGATGACTGAGGACTTCTCGACGACGCGACAAGCTGCAATATTCGCCGACCCCTCGAAGCAGGGTGTGTGGTCGGCGCCAGCATTGCCACCTGAGTCAGGCGGTGCCGATACGGCGCACGGCCTGGCTGCTGCGTCGCGAGCTGAGAGGTTGGAGGCGCTCTCTCGCGTGGATGTGGTTTTCCCGGTGTTGCATGGAACCTTTGGCGAGGATGGGACCGTGCAGGGGCTGCTTGAGCTATCGGGCGTGCCCTATGTGGGGGGTGGCGTGCTCTGTTCCGCGCTGGCGATGGACAAAATCGCGTTCAAGGATGTCGTGAAGACGCACGGCATCCCAGTTGCGGACTACGTATGGACGTCGCGGCGCCTATGGTTGGTCGATCGCGAGGCGGTTCTCGATCAGGTGGAACGTCAGCTGGGTTACCCGGTCTTCACGAAACCCGCGAATCTCGGGTCGAGCGTGGGCATCTCGAAGTGCCATAACCGCAATGAGCTCCGTGACGGGCTTGACGAGGCTGTGCGCTACGATCGACGGGTGATGGCGGAATGGGCTGTGCCCGCCGCGCGAGAGATTGAGGTGAGCGTACTGGGAAACGAGGAGCCCAACGCATCGGTACCTGGTGAGGTGATTCCCAGTCGGGAGTTTTATGACTACGCTGCCAAGTACCTGGACGAAGGTGAGCAAGCTTCGAAGCTGATCATCCCGGCGCAGTTGGACCCGGCGACGCAGGGGCTGATTCAGGAGTTGGCGGTGCGTTCATTCAGGGCGATCGACGGGGCAGGGATGGCGCGGGTCGATTTCCTATTGAGCCGGGAAACGGGCGACGTCTACCTCAATGAGATCAACACGATCCCGGGCTTTACGCCAATCAGCATGTACCCCAAGCTCTGGGAGGCCTCGGGCGTGCCTTACGCACGGCTCCTGGATTGGCTCATCGATCTGGCTCTGGAGAGGCACCGGGAGAACCAACGATCCGAGAGGGTCTTCTACCCACGCGGACAGGGTGGGCCCGGGTCGGTGTGAGAGCAGGCGGTGTGTCCGGGAGGGCGAGGTCGGATGACCGCACAGCGGGTGGATGGCTGGACTTTCATCATGGCGGGAGGGACAGGATGAAGCAGAAGAAGCGCTACTACAGGACCGCAGCGCTGCTGGGACCGCAGGACTCGCACGTTGTGCTCCGCGCCCAACCGCGTTCGCTTCAGGTTCCGTGGCGATTGCTGGTACCGGCGCTGGTACTGCTGGGATTCGGCCTTTGGATGGCCCTGGGGGATGCCTGGTATCTGATGTGGGATGACCTCAAGGTGACGGGGATCTTTTCACAGCAGATGGAGCGTGAGGTGAAGCTGGCGTCAGATCTGTTGGGTTGGCACCTGTTTCACTTGCGACCGAAGGCCGCCGAGGAGGCAATCCTGGCACGTATCCCGGAGTTCGCAGCCGTGGATGTGACGTGTGGACTTATTCCGACTTCATGTGCGATTAGTATCACGGAGCGTGTGCCGGTCCTGGTCTGGCAGGCAGGGGGAGCAGACGCGCCTGCGGCAAAATACTGGGTGGATCGTGAGGGGTATGTCTACCCTGCGCGCGGTGAGCGTCCGGACTTGCCCACGGTGAAGGGCAGCTTGCCACAGGAAGGGGGACCTCACTCGATGATCTCGGTTCAGCAGGGCCTGGCGGCATTGACGACGCTGGGCATTCCGACCGCAGCGCTCGAGTACACGCCGGAGCGTGGACTCATTTGGACTGACCCAGAAGGGCGACGGGTTGCCTTCGGTGTCGGCTCGGATATGGCATCACGATGGCAGATGTACCAGGTCTTGGTCGACCATCTTGCTGCTCAAGGGATTATGCCGCAGGTCTTGGATGTGCGGTTCCCTGGCGCGGCCACATACTCACTGGATCGTTCCTGGTAGGGGGTGTAACGTGGATAGATCGGTCGTCGGTATCGATATCGGGACACAACGCATCCTCGTACTGGTGGGCGAGATCGGAGAGGGCGGAGACGTTCGGATTGTGGGTGTAGGCCGGGTTCCTGCCAAGGGGATCAAGAAGGGCGTGGTTGTCAACGTGGCACAGGCCACAGCAGCCATCTCCGAGGCAGTCGAGCAGGCTGAACAGAGTAGCGGGTACCAGATCGAGCGGGGGTTCGTGGGCATCACCGGCGCGCACATTACCTCACGTAACAGCACCGGCGTAGTAGGCGTGACGCGGCGCGATCGCGGCATTGCGCCTGACGACGTTGACCGGGTACTCGAAGCGGCGGGCGCAATCGTCCTGCCTCAGAACCAGGAGCTCGTGCATATCCTGCCCAGGACCTATACGGTCGACGGACAGGAAGGTGTGCGCAACCCTCTGGGCATGCACGGTTTCCGACTGGAGGTCGAGGCTCACGTCGTGATGGGGTCGAGCACGGCCCTGCAGAACTTGCGCAAATGTGTGCAGGGCGCAGGTATCCAGATCGGTGAGTTGGTGCTCAACAGCCTGGCGGCAGGGAACTCCGTGCTCACGGACAATGAGAAGGAGATGGGTGTCGTTCTCGTGGACATCGGCGAGGGGACGGTCGACATCGCGATCTTCATTGAGGGCACGATCTGGCACACGAAGTCACTGCCCCTGGGTGGCGAGTACATCACGAACGACATCGCGATCGGGCTGAGGCTGCCCTCGCAGGCGGCTGAACAGGTGAAGCTAAGCCACGGCCATGCGTTGTCGAATCAGGTGGCCGAAGATGAGCGCTTCACGGTCTCTTCGTTTGGTGAAGGCAATCCGGTTCCCATCCCGCGGTGGAAACTGGCTGAGATCATCCAGGCACGTTGTGAGGAAATCCTGGAGAACGTGCAGCAGGAGATCAAGCGTTCGGGATACGACGGGCTATTGCCTGCAGGGATTGTACTGTGTGGTGGAACAGCGCAGCTCCCGGGTATGCGCGATTTAGCGCGCACGATCTTCGAGCTGCCTGTGCAAATCGGAATCCCGAGAGGGATTTCGGGACTGACTGACAAGGTGAGTGGCCCCGACGCCGCGGTTGCAGTCGGGCTGGTGAAGTGGACCCCACTGTGGGAAGAGGGAGGTGGCTGGCGAACGGTACGTACACCCTGGTTAAAGCGTTTTGGAGGGTGGCTGCGGAACCTGCTCCCATAGAGCGGGCCGTGGGCCACGCGGCCAAGGTTGGGGAGGACCTGCGGACTCCCCGGGACGGTGTGATGCATCTACACCGGTGAAGCTATGCCCTAACAGGTGTAAGCGGAAGGATGGTGGCGTATGGGATCGAGACCCATGGGACAAAGTTGGAAAGCAGCGAGCTCAAAGGTGGCGCCTTTGAGACCAGCGAGACCGCAAAGGCAAGGAGGTCCTGAAATGGTGGGTTGGGCCGAGAATTTCGCACAGATCAAGGTCGTGGGTTGCGGCGGCGGCGGCAGTAACGCGGTTAACCGCATGATCGTGGAAGGGTTGCAGGGAGTTGAGTTCATCGCCGTCAATACCGACGCGCAGGCCCTGATGTTGTCGCAAGCCCCCAAGTGCTTGCGCATCGGGGACACTGTCACGCGTGGTCTGGGCGCAGGCGGCAACCCTGAAGAGGGCCGGAAGGCCGCTGAGGAGTCACAGGATGAGATCCGTGAGGTCCTGCAAGGGGCCGATATGGTCTTCGTTACGGCCGGTATGGGTGGGGGCACGGGCACGGGGGCCGCACCGGTCATCGGTCGTATTGCCAAAGAGGAGATCAAGGCCCTGACGATCGGTGTCGTGACCCGCCCGTTCACCTTTGAGGGCGCCAAGCGCAACCGTGTGGCTGCTGAAGGCATCGAGGCACTGAAGCAGGTTGTGGACACCCTGATCGTGATTCCCAATGATCGACTGCTGGAGATCACCGAGAAGCGGGTCAGCCTGACTGAGGCCTTTGGCGTAGCTGATGACGTGCTGCGGCAGGGCATCCAGGGCATCACCGAAGTGATCACCGTGCCAGGGTTGGTCAACCTGGACTTCGCGGATGTGAAGTCGATTATGCTGGAGGGTGGTGCAGCCCTGATGGCCGTGGGTCATGCCTCGGGCGAGAAGCGTGCCGTGGAGGCCGTGCAACAAGCGATCTCCAGCCGGTTGCTTGACATCACAATCGATGGGGCGAGGGGCATCCTGTTCAACATCACGGGTGGGCCCAATATGTCCCTGTTCGAGGTCAACGAGGCCGCGTCGATCATCCGCGAGACGGCACACCCAGATGTCAACTTGATCTTCGGCGCTGTGATCGATGAGGCGATGGCCGATGAGGTTCGCATTACGGTGATCGCCACGGGATTTGACAGTGACAAGGAGCCCGAGATCGCGACCGTCAGAGCGTCAGGTGCTGTAGCTGCAGCGCCCGCCCAGCGGCGATCCGAGCAGAGCGAGCTGTTTAGCGCTCAGGTTGCTGACCGCGACAATATCGAGATTCCTGCTTTCTTGCGCCGCCGAGGATAAAAGGGCGATAGCAGGTTGTCGGTAGGTCGATCGGACAGACCGTTACTAGTTGCTGTCTCGCGGGCAGGGCGTTCGGAAACACCGGCGCCTTCTGTGTGCTCTTGACTGTGGTTCAACCGAAGCGTGTGGGGCACGTGCACCAGGCACATCCCTTCGCGCAGCATAGTTGTGCCCATGGGTCTATCCGGAAACCGCCGGCCGGGTAGATGACGAAGAGAACGCCGGGCCCCTAAGAGCCCGGCGTTCTTTCACTTCTGGTTGGTCGCGCGACTGGCGGTTACTCTGCCGGCTGGAGTTCTGCCGTCTGAGCTCGTGTGGATTCTACCAGGTGAGGGCGTGCTGTGGCTAGAACGGCTGCGAACTGCTCGACGACGAAGTCGATCTCCTCACGTGAGATCACGAGCGGTGGGGCGAAGCGGATGACGGCCCCGTGAGTGTCCTTGGCGAGGACGCCGCGGTCCTTGAGTGCTTCCGCGTAGTGCCGGGCATCCCCTGCTTCGGGATGGAACTCCACGCCAATCAACAGCCCTTTTCCGCGAACCTCTGCGATGTAGGGGCAATGCAGATCTCGGATAGCTTGCCGGAAGTAAGCTCCCAGCTCACGAGAGCGGCGGGGTAGCTCTTCCTCGACGATGACGCGCAGTGCCTCGCGTGCCACGGCACTGGCGAGAGGGTTGCCGCCAAAGGTGGAGCCGTGCATCCCGGGTTGGAAGAGCCCCAAGACCTCGCGCATGCCGACGGTTGCAGACACGGGCATCATGCCGCCAGAGAGCGCTTTCCCAATGGTAATGAGATCGGGTGTGATCTCTTCCCAATCGCTCGCGAAGAGCTTACCACAGCGCCCCAATCCGGTCTGGATCTCATCGGCGATGAGCAACACCCGGTTGCGGGTGCAGATGTCGCGCACTTTGCGGAGATAGCCATCGGGCGGCACGTTGACGCCAGCCTCCCCCTGGATGGGCTCTACGAGGAAAGCTGCGGTGTTGGGTGTGATCGCTGCCTCAAGCGCGCCGGCGTCGCCAAAGGGTATTGACCTAAACCCTGGGGTGAACGGACCGAAGCCATTGCGATAGAGCGGCTCGGTCGAGAATGAGATGATGGTCGTGGTGCGGCCGTGGAAGTTGTTCTCGCAAGTGATGATCTCGGCGTCGCCATCGGGAACGCCCTTGACCCTATATGCCCAGAGCCTGGCGGCCTTGACGGCGGCTTCGACTGCTTCTGCGCCGGAGTTCATCGGGAGCATCATCTCGTAGCCGGTCAGCGCACAGAGCTCGTTGGCAAGGAGCGGAAACTGGTCATTGCGGAAGGCACGCGAGGTGAGCGTCAAGCGGTCGAGCTGATTGATAAGAGCCTGGGTGATGCGTGGGTGGCGATGGCCCTGATTGAGCGCTGAGTAGGCGCTCAGGCAGTCGAGATAGCGTTTGCCCTCCACATCCCAGACCCAGACGCCCTCACCCCGTTCGATCACAACATCGATGGGGTGGTAGGTGTTCGTGCCGTATGTGTCTTCCAATCGGATGTAGTCTTCGGTATGCATAGCTCTCCGGCTCCTCCAGGGTGAATGTCCCACAACGGTAACACAGGCGGGGCGAGCCCTCAAGTGATGCTTGTCCTTGGGTTGCAGGCGAAAGGCAGAAGACGGAGGGGAGGGGCTCAAGGGCAAAAAGGGGTTGACATTTTTGGGGCCCATGGTATGATGTTGCACGTTGTGGGGGCGTAGTGTAGTGGTTTAACATGTCGGCCTGTCAAGCCGAAGATCGCGGGTTCAAATCCCGTCGCTCCCGCCATATGTGAAAGAGCTCTCTAGTGCTAGAGCGCTCTTTTTTGTTATCTGGGGAGTGAGGAGTGGAGACTCTGCTCCACTTATGTCCTGTGTTGGTGAGGGATCCCTATCGGGTGCCCCTCTCGCGAAACAGAGCGCGCAATGGACATCCTCGCAAGCACCAACTCCGCAGGAAACCAGATGGGCAACCGCCTCCGCTTTCAGATACAGGCGCCACCCGCCGATCCTGGACTGAATGATGGACGGTTGTGGCCGTCATAGACCACGGATCGTCAACGGCAGATAGACCTTTCTCAATCCCACCCTGGCGACGCTGACGTTGTTCGCTGGCGTCACGTCCAGCGGATCGAAGATGAACGCGCGGTTTTCGAAGACTTCGCCTGCAGCGTAGGTGTCGGTGAGCCGGCCCGTGATTGTGATCACGCCGCCAGGCCCGCTCGCCAACGGTTCGACCATCCACATGTAGTCGGCGGTGCCCGCCGCGGTGATCGCCAAGGTGCTCGCCACCGTCGTCTCCACGACCTGCGCGGGCATCACGTCCGTGACGACGACGTTACTGGCAATTCCACCACCGATGTTGGCGACCGCCAGCGTGAAGGTGATCAAGTCACCCGGCCCCACCTTGCTCCCCGACACCGTCTTGACGATCGCCACATCTGGGAGTGCCGCCGAGGTGCGCAGGCGGATCCCGACATCGCTGTACGGCGTCCACCCCGTGCCGTTCGAACTGATCCACGAGTTGCCGTCCTGCGAGCTCAACGTGTCAATCGGAACGGGCTTCTGGGTGGTTCGCGCGACGAACCGCACTACGGCAGCCACACGCGCCCCGGCCTCCAACGCGAGCGGCGGATTGACCGGGACCGATCGATAGCCGGCGTGGTCGTAGCTATGCCCCTGGCTTTGCCACAGCGGTGGTCCAACCGGACCATTGCCGAAATCGTCGTAGAGCGCGATGTCGACACGCTCCATCGCATCCACCGTCCAGAACTCAACACGGGTCACGCGCGTCTGCGCGGTGGCGGCGAAGACATTGGCTCCCCAGGCCGTGGTGCTGCCCACATAGCCGACATGGCCGCGCCAGCCCGCCTCGTCGTAGCTCCACAGCGTACCTTCTTCGTCATAGGGCTGCCAGTCTGTCATATAGGCCACGTGCGATCCCAGGCCCGCCGCGCCGTAGCCGTCATCCGGACCGTAGGCGATCCTGAAGTAGCCGTCATCGCCCCAGTCGGTGCCCCAGCTGTTCTTGACGATCCACGCGCCGTGGCCCTGGTCGTGCGTGAGGGTGTCGTCCCATCCGACGACCAGCACCGCGTGGTTCGTCGTGATCTGTCCGCCATCGTAGACCAGGACGCTCGAGCCGTCATACGTCCCGAAGGCCGCGTCCCAGGCGGGATTATTCGCATCTCCGGCGTAGATCGAGGAATAGACCGGCCCGTGATCGATGATCGCCGCCTTCAGCGTTGCCGAGGTGACCGCGGTGGGGCCCGACATCAGCTCCCAGCCCAGCAGCGTGGTCTGGTAGCTCACGTCGGTGGGGCAAGGCAAGCTCAGCGTCGTTGTATAGGGCAGGTCCGACTCCAGCACCGTCCCCACCTGCGCCAGGTGGT
Source organism: Anaerolineae bacterium (assembly GCA_034676785.1). Classification (GTDB taxonomy): domain Bacteria; phylum Chloroflexota; class Anaerolineae; order B4-G1; family SLSP01; genus PWVB01. Next base: position 8,254 of record JAXDDP010000178.1, read on the forward strand.
TGGCGACCATCAGGTAGTTGCTGCCGTCACTGGGGTCCCAGCCCGACCCCGGGTCGAGGGCATCCCAACTGCAATCACGGACATGCCGCTCGGCATAGTCGGGCAGCGATGCGGCGCCGTAGATGAACTCCCTCGACTCTACGTTGCCCAGGGCCGCAAAGGCGTAGCAGCAGGCTGATGCGCCCTGGTTCTTCACAGGCGAGACGTGGTTGACGCCGTTGACCACGCGCCAGTCGAAGGCCACGGGCAGCGTCCCCGTGTAAGAGGCACTCACCGTCGGGGACCAGGCTCCCAGGTAAGAGAGATCCATATCCGGCGGCGTGAAACCCCTGGCGTATCCGCCGCCCCCGGCAGCAGCGGGCACCGGCGGGTCCCCTGCGGATCCTGTATCCCGAGCGATCACGCGCGTGTCCGACAGAAGCGAACCTGCGATGACCAGGACCAGAACCAGCAGGCTGGCAGAGGCCATCCGTCCACAGACGCACCGACCAACGCCCAAGCGACGAGCCACACTCGAGAAACGAGGATCCAACCGGATGACTCTACGCATCATAGCACCTCCATGCGGGTTGATCCCAGTGTAGAGGTGATCTGCGCCCAGCCAAGATGCACTCAATTGGGTGGATGAACCCTATGAGGCTGCCGTCTGAGTCCTTCTCCAAGGCTCTCCTGGAGATCATGCGTTCAGCGACCGGTGGGGCCACCCACGGGTGCAGGCTCTCAATCGATCGGCAGTGCGTCTTGATGGATCTTAACAATCTGTTAACATAAGTCTGCCGATCGTCGTGTATAATACTGTGTG
>JAXDDP010000180.1:0-2668 GCA_034676785.1 Anaerolineae bacterium
TGCCATGGCCCGGATCGCGTAGACGGTCAGCCCGTAGATCGCGACGAAGGGCACGGCGCTGTAGATAGCCAGCGGGCGACGGAAATCGTTGAACGCGCGGAAGGTCACCGGAAAGACTCGGCCCCACTCATCCCGTCCTGTCCGCAGGATCGAGAATGCCTCATAGGCGTGCAGGGCCTCATCGACGTTGAGACCGGGTGGCACGCGTTCGAGGTCGACGAAGCGCAGCGCCGCCGCCAACAGGAGGACGGCGACAATAGGTACGACGCGTGCGAGTCCTCTGTAGCTGGAGCTAGTGGATCGCGTGGGCATCTACGGCTCCGCCACTTGAACGCTCATCAGAGGTATCGACTGTCCCCCCTCATCAGGGCCTGTCACGATGAGCCAACGCTCCAGTGTGTCGAGCCAGTAGACACCGGCCTGAGCGACATAGGCTCCGGCCGGCACGTCCGGCTCAACGCGAAGCACATGCCGCTGTACGATTACGTCTCCAACCTGCCAGGCGTACACGGGCACGCCAAGGCCATCACCAACTGCTATGGGCGCGGCCTCGGGCTTGCCCAGGTGGAGCATCAGCGACAATGGGCGCTCGGGGATGCTGACAACGGTCCACCAGGTCTCGATCTCGACGGACTCTCCAGCGTCGACGTATCGGCTGGCAGGGGTGTATCCGATCAGCGAGAGCGGACCGAAGCTAATCGGATTGGCATATGGGGAGTCGGGCACCACGGGGTCGTCCTCCTGGACGTAGAGGTCGAACGGCGGAAGCAGGCCGGGACGATTCTGCCGAAAGCTCGCAGTCGCTCCTCCGTCCGCAAGACGCGAGGCTGCGAACGCTTCGGGGCCACCACCGCTGTGAAGCGCGTACCACCCAGGCGTGGCGCCACCCGATGGGTAGATCCAGCTTTGCGTGCAGTCGAAGATGATCTCGCGCAAGTCGCTTCGGCCGAACCCTGTCAAGATTGCATCGTGCGTGAGGGGGACGGCAGGTTGGCCACATTGCGCGATCCATTGGAGGTCTGTGTCGTGGGGCTTGACCTCGTAGACAAGCAATCCGTAGCCCGGTTGGGCGTCGGGCTGGCGATGTCGAAACCAGCTATACAGGTCTGGATCTGCGACCATGACGCCCTGGAGCGTCGTTGCGCTGATGGCATAGGTTCCCGGGGCCGGATCGTATGGATGGTCTAGCGTCACCTCGGGCTCACCTGCGGGCGGTAGGGGCTGGTACGCGATGCCATAGACCGCTGGGTCGACCCAGGTGTAGTAGCTCAAGTGAACGGACTCAACGTTACGTTGTTGCATCGTCTTGGCGAGCGCGATGAACGACTGGCCCCAATCAACATTGGAGTCCACCAGGGTGCGGTAACCACCCTCCGGCCCTCCGACGGTCTGGTTGAAATAAGCGATGCCGAACGGGAATACGCTGAGCGCTTCTACGGCTTGCCAACCCGCCAGGAGCGCCATAGCTGGGCGCAGGATGTGGCGCCAACGCCCTGTCCTCGCAGGATAGACCAACGTGGCGATCGCGATATACCCGAACGGGATTGCCGGCAGCAAGTGCCGCAGGCCGATGTTCATGCCGCTGGCCACTGCCGTGAGCCCGTGCAAAGCAGGGTAGACCCACAGCTCGGGTCGTCGTAGTGCCCAGGCCAGTCGGCGGCCCAAGCCGAGCAGTGCCCCGAAGAACATGGCGATCAGTGGTAAGGGCGTCTTCACGAGGAACGCATACGGGAAGTACCACAACCATCCACCCTGCCGCACCTCGCCTGCCAGGAACGCTGTCCGTGCCTTCTCGCCCAGAATGAGACGCACCATGTGTGTATGCTCCACGAGCGGCAAATCGATGCCGGCCAACGTTGAGGGTTCGAGCCGGAATCCGTAGGCTGCCCACAGTACCACAAGGGCCGTGACCGTGACTGCCATTGCCCCCTCCACCCACCTGACCAACGCACGGCTACGAGCTGCTCCGCCTGCAGCCCAACTGGGACCAAGGATACGCCAGGCAAGCACGCCGACCACGACGGGGAGCACGATGAGGGCCGAGCCCTTGGATGCGAGGGCCGCGCCGGTCGCCAGCCCCGAGAGCAGGCCCGTTGTGAGCGGAGACCAGCCCTGGCGCCCGGTCCGGCCAGCGAGGTAGATCGCAGCCACGGTGAACAGGGCCACGCCAACGTCCGTCGTCGCCAGTTGGCTGTGGCCAACCATCAGCGGATCGAAGGCCATCGCTGCCACGGCGAGGAGGGCTCCGGCCGCTCCTGCGACCCCACGCGCCCATCGTGCAACCAACGCTAGTAAGAGCACGGCCAACAACATGGTCGGCACGCGAGCTGCCATCGCCTGGCGCTCGACGGGTCCGAGAAGGGGCCACACGTTGCGCACGAACACAGCGAAGTTTCCGCGCCAGCCCGGAACCGTGGCCATATCCGGGCGCTCGGGCTGCAGCAGAAGCGGTAATGCCGACAGCACGTTGAGCAGCGGTGGATGCCGGTGCTCGTCGAGTGCCCAGGTATCACCGGTTGTCAGGAGCAGGTAGCCGTGGGCGATGTGCGGTGGTTCATCAGACGTCAGCGACAGTTGGACGGATCCAGTGGCGAGCTGACCGAAGAAGGCCAGTATGAGAACGATGATAGCGGCTCTAGTGCGCATCTAGTCGTCCTCGTCCGTCCCG
>JAXDDP010000186.1:0-20052 GCA_034676785.1 Anaerolineae bacterium
TTCACCGATGTCTTGAGCGTGGCGACGGCCTCTTCAGCGCTGCCGATGAGCGCCTTGGTCTCGGACAGAGCCTCTTCCACCTCGCGGGTCTCCATCTCCTGCTTGATGTTGGTGCTGAACTCGGCCCACATGCGACGAGCGGATCGGGTATAGCGACCAAGCGTGCGCATGGCCTTGTAGATATCCTCAGGTCGGAAAAGGACCAAGGCCAGCAGGATGATGACGAGTAGCTCGCCGCCTCCGATGTTGAAGAAGTCCATAGTGGTCTCCCGTGGTGATGCGGGGTCGGTGCCGACAGGCGCGGCCTGTCAAACTGAGACCCGGCGAACCTACTCCTTATCGTTGGTCTGATTGTCGGGCTTCACCTCGCTCTTGAACCCGCGGATCGCCTTTCCAAGCTCGGTACCCAGCTTGCCGATACGGCCTGGCCCGAAGATGAGAACTGCGACGACGAGCACCAACAGGAGCTCCGGAATACCGAAATTACGAAACAGCATCAGCTACCTCCACATCGGCCATTTTGTGCGGACAAGCGCCTCATTGCCTGCCAGGCGGTAGGCATTATACTGGTATCCGTGCTGGCGACAATAAGGGGCTCCGCAGCAGGCGTTCTGGGAAAAAGACAGCGGCCCGAGGTGAGCCATCGGGCCGCTCTGCAGAGTCCCCGGTGAGACTCGAACTCACAACCCCCTGGTTCGAAGCCAGGTGCGCTGTCCATTGCGCCACGGGGACCAGATATTGAAAAGGCAGGACGAATGAACCCGCCCTGCCAGAGAGGGTGGATGACGGGACTCGAACCCGCAATCTCCTGTTCCACAGACAGGTGCCTTAACCATTAGGCCACATCCACCAAGCTGGAGGCATTGTACCACAGAGTCGCAGGATCGCAAGAGATGGTGGCCGCACAATCGTCTGGCAATTGTGACCGTTTCCCGTATAATGGATATGCCTCAAGGAGGCAACCTGGCCCATGATCGACGAAAAGCGCCGACCTAGCCCCGGCACCGAGCCTGATACGCATACGTCGACGCCAGCACGTCTGCTGAATAGTGCTGCGGCTCGAGGTGCTTCGCAGCGGCCAGCGGTCTCGCCTCTGCCACAGGGCTCCCCATCTTCCGGCACAGTACCGGGAGCGCTCGTCGATCGTGAGGGGCGCATACCCGGTGCGAGTCTGGAGACGCGAGTGGTAAGCGGCAAGCCAGCTGCCACCGCGACTGAAGGCCTTCTGGCCATCGGTGTGCAGCTTCAGGGTCGCTACAAGATCCTGGGGGTGATCGGCGTTGGCGGTATGGGGGCCGTCTACCGGGCACAAGACCTCCGCTTCTTGGGTGTCATGCGCCTGTGTGCCGTGAAGGAGATGGTCAACACGGCCACAGACCCGCGCGTTCGAGAGATGATCACCAGGAACTTCGAACGTGAAGCAAGCATCCTGGCGACGCTCAGCCACCCCGCCGTTCCCCAAGTCTATGACTACTTCACTGAGGGTTCGCGCAGCTATGTGGTGCTCGAGTTCATCGAGGGTCAGGATCTCGAGGCGCGCGTTTCGGAGGCTGAAGGGCTCTTCACCGAGGAGCAGGTCGTAGAGTGGGCCATCCAGTTGTGTGAGGTGCTCACCTATCTGCACAACCGCCAGCCACGCCCGATCATCTTCCGCGACCTCAAACCATCCAACATCATGCTCGACGTGCACGGACGCGTCCGTCTCGTCGATTTCGGCATCGCCAAGATTTTTCAGAGCGGCGAAAAGGGCACGATGATCGGTACGGAGGGCTACTCGCCGCCAGAGCAGTACCGTGGCGTGGCCGAACCCCGGGGCGACGTCTATGCTCTTGGTGCTACGATGCATCACTTGCTTAGCAAGCAGGACCCACGGCTAGAGCCCCCATTCTCCTTCCGCGAACGCCCGATACATCGGACCAACCCCACCGTGTCACGCGAGCTTGTCGAGATCGTGGACAAGGCCCTGCAGTATGATGTCAACAGCCGCTTTGGATCTGCAGAAGAGATGCGACGCGCGCTTGCTACACGGCTGCCCGGGAGGGCGGCTCCGCGGCAGGGCGACAAGACCGCGCTACTCGCGAATGGCGCGATCAAGCCGATATGGCGTTTCGCGTGCGAGGACGAAGTCCGCGGCTCGGTCGTAGTGGCAAATGGCGTCGTCCTGGCCCCATCGTACGACCACAACCTCTATGCGATCGATGCTGAAGAGGGCGAATTCCTCTGGAAGTTCGCTGCGGAAGCCGGTATCGGGGCCACACCCTGTTACGCCAACGATCTCGTGGTTGTGGGGACAGCCGATCGACGCGTCTATGGAGTCTCGTTGGTGGATGGGCAGCCTCAGTGGGTGTTCGAGACCAAGGGACGTGTCTTTTCGTCGGCCTACGCCCAGTTTGACCATTTCTTTGTAGGTTCGGACGATGCCAATCTATATGCCATCCACGGCTACTCGGGGCGCAAGGCCTGGAACTACGTCGCTGACGCCGAGGTACGGTCCAGGCCATTCGTGAACGATCAGTTGGTCGTTTTCAGTTGTAACCTCGGGTTCGTGTATGCACTATCACTTAACCGCGAACTGCGTTGGCGCTTCCAGGCCCGTCGAGGCATCCTGGCATCGCCGCTGGTCGCTGAAGGTCTCGTTCTCGTTGGCTCGCTCGACTGGAACTTCTACGCATTGGATGCCCGATCGGGCTGGTTGGCCTGGAAGTACCGTACCGGCGGGCCCATCGCGTCCACTGCCGGGATCGTCGACGGGCTCGTCGTCTTCGGGTCAGCAGATGGTCAGATCTATGCACTGCAGATGTCCGATGGGCGTCTGGTATGGCGCTACAAAGCTCCGGACCAGGTGAATGGCGCGGTGACGGTCTACGAGGGTGCCGTCTATGCTGGGTGTGTGGATGGTGCGCTGTACTGCCTCGATGCACACACAGGTGCGCTACGTTGGCGCTATCAAACGGATGGAGCGATCACCGGCGCTCCATTCGCGTTGGGAGGCGTGATCTACATCGGGTCAAATGACCACTATGTGTACGCCATTCCGGCGTGACGCTGATAGGCGCTTGGGTGGATGAGCTATTGGTTGCGATGAGCGATGCCTAAGATCGACCCGCTGAAGGACTATTATGCGACGCTAGGCGTCCCCCTGGACGCTTCGCAGGATGACATTCGCCGTGCTTACCGCGAGCTCGCAAGGCTTACCCATCCTGACTCGGGGTCGGGCGACGTAGAGCTGTTTCAGAGTGTTCGGGACGCGTACGCGATCCTATCAAGCTTCGAGTCACGTGACGCCTATGACAAGCTGCTCCAGGCACGTGGGCGCGGCACCGCACCTCTCGCCATCGATGCCCTGCAGAGTCGTATCGAGATACCGGGAATGGAAGAGGAACAAGCGCTCTACGTGATCCTTGATCTCGTGCCGCGGCCCGATCTCGGGGACGCGCGAAGAAAACTCAACCTAGCGATCGTGATCGATCGAAGCACATCTATGCGTGAAGATCGCATGCAGAGTGTCAAAGCCGCTGCTATGGACGTGATCGATGCGTTGACACCGGCTGATCGGCTCGCTGTCGTCGCGTTCAGCGACCGGGCCGAGGTGATCATTGCCTCTGAGCTAGTGGAGAACAAGACCCAGTTCCGGTCAGCTCTGATGTCCATTGTTCCGGGAGGTGGAACTGAGCTCTACCAGGGGCTATCTACAGCCATCAGCCAGGTACGCGCACACGTAGCCGAGGATACGATCAGCCACGTGCTCCTCCTGACCGATGGTCGCACGTACGGCGATGAGAAGCTCGCACTCGCTGCGGCTGCCCGCGTATGGGCAGATGGCATCGGCATCTCGACGTTCGGAATTGGCGAAGACTGGAACGACGTGTTCCTCGACGATTTGGCACGGCAGGGTGGGGGCACATCTCACTATATCGACACGCCGGGAAAGGTACGTGATGCTCTGCGGAACCAGGTCAAGAACCTCGGCGCCCTGGTTCTTCACGAGGCGAGCGCACAGATTAGCACTGCGCAGGGCGTCCGCCTGATGGAGTCATACCGAGCTGCCCCTTACATGGAGATCCTGCAACCTGACGCGGCGGGCGGACTCGCGTTGGGCGGGCTATCGGCCGGTGTAACCGTCGTCCTGGCACTGAAGTTCGCCATTGCGCTGACGGGCACAGGTCCACATCGCATCGCACGGGTGACCGTTGAGGGCGATGACATGGTTAAGGGCGCACCGGCTGCGCTGTGGCATGACGTCTGGGTCACGCTCCGGGACGACCCTGCTGTGTTCGCTGTTCCACCGCGTCTGTTCAGTATCATGAGCAGGCTGAGTGTGTACAGCCTACAAGAGCGAGCGTGGCGCGCCCTCGAGGACGGCAGCAAGGAGCAAGCCGCTGTGGACCTGGAGTCGGCTGCAACTCAGCTGTTTGACCTTGGCTACCACGAGTTGGGAGAGGCCGCGATGCTGGAAGTAGATCGTATCTCTCGCGGCACGCCGCCGTCCAGCAAGGGGCGCAAACAGCTTCGGTATGGGACACGAGTTCTGGGTGACACCCCATCCGGTGACACCCCATCCTGACTCTGGAGGGATTTATGGCTCAGAAAGGTGCAAAAGTAGTCTGTCCATCGTGCGGTGCCGACAACCTGCCAGGTACGTTGTTCTGCGTCCAGTGTGGCACCTATCTGCCCTCTGGAGGCCCATTGCGCACAGAGCCATTGCCTGAGCAGGATGATGTCAACCCGGCCCGGCCCCGACACGATGGCAGCAACCAGGATGCGGCCCAGCACGACCTCAGCATCGAGGTGACTGTCTTGAACACAGGCAGGGTCCTGCTATTGTCTGCGGACCGCGAGATCCTGGTGGGGCGGCTGGACTCTGCCCACGGCATCTTTCCGGAGCTGGATATGACCGTGGATGGGGGTCTAGAGGAGGGCGTCTCGCGCCGCCACGCTCGCATCTACATGCGCGACGGGACCTGTTTTGTCGAGGATCTGGACAGCACCAACGGTAGCTTCCTCAACGGTGACCGGATCACGCCGTATCTGCCCTATGCATTTCATGACGGCGACGTGCTATCATTTGGGTCGTTGCAGTTGAGATTCCGCATCTCCACTGCAGATGACGAAGCCTAGGTAACAACGAGGAGCTATCTATGCCCTACACCGTGCTTCTGCACCTGCTTAACGAAGACTCGGTTGTCGGAGAGCTGGAGTCGATGCCGGACCCCAACCAGCAGTACATCGAGCTGAAGAGCCCGCGGCTTCGCGATGGACGCGAGGTTTCGTACCTTCTGGCCGAGACCAACACGGTCCTGTACCCGTGGAATCGCATCCACTGCATTGAGATCATGCCGACTGAAAGCGATGAACAGATCGTTACCTTCATCCGTGAGTAGTCAAGACTCGCACCCCCTCGTGCTGGTGGTCGACGACGAGCCGAGAATCATCCGGTTCGTGAGAATCAACCTGGAGATGGAGGGGTTCCGCGTCATCGAGGCATCGAATGGGGTGGAGGCTGTTGCCCTTGTCCGTGAGAAGATGCCGGACATTGCCCTGCTGGATGTGATGATGCCTGAGATGGATGGCTTTGAGACTCTGCGTACGGTTCGTGAGGTGTCGAGCGTACCTGTGATTATGCTCACCGTACGCAGTTCCGAGGAGGACAAGGTGCGTGGGCTCGACCTGGGCGCCGACGACTATGTCACCAAGCCATTCAGCCCGCGAGAGCTGGTGAGCCGTGTGCGCGCCGTCTTGCGGCGGTTTCAGGCAGCGCTGCCCACTGAGGGATCGGTCCTCACGATAGATGATCACCTTGCCGTCGATTACAACACTGCGGAGGTCATCGTTGGTGACGAGCGCGTGAAGCTTCGCCCAACCGAGTTCCGATTGCTGCGACACCTGGTGGAGAATGCTGGCTGGACCGTTCCCCACGCCACATTGCTGTCGAAGGTGTGGGGGTATGAGTACAAGGACGAGGTCTCATACCTGAGGCTCTACGTCAACTACCTCCGCAAGAAGATCGAGCCGGATCCGACGAACCCACGCTACATTCTTACCGAACGCGGCATGGGATACAGATTCGTCGACTTCCGGCACGGATGATCCCGCCCGCGTGGCTCAGGGCAGGTTGGACGTGAGACACCGAATGCGCCGGCCAACGTGGGCCATCCTCTGGAGCGTCTTCCTCACTCTCCTGATCGCGTCGTGCCGTGCCGGCGAGCCAGATGCGGTTCCCGGCATCGGCAGCACAGACCAGCCACTGATGCCACCAACGGCAGCTCCCACGCCGCGCCCACCTCCAACAGAGCGAGTGCCCGATGGCGTACCTAGCGGCGCGCCATCGGGCATGGTCCCTCCACGCCTCATCGCTCATCAGCCGAGACCGGGAGAGGAAGTGCGCACGGACTCAGCGCTGACTCTCGCCTTCAGTGAGCCGATGGATCGGCGCAGTGTTGAGAGTGCTCTGAGACTCATCCCCGAGACCTCAGGTAGCTTTGCCTGGACGTCCGACACGGAGGTGACCTTCTCACCCGATGGACTGGTGCCTGGGCAACGTTACGTCGTGTCATTCGCGAGCGGCGCCCAGTCGGTTGCCGGCTTGCCTCTGAGCGGCAATCCGGAGTACGCATTCCAGGCGCTGTCCCCGCTGCTGGTAACCCGAACAACACCGCCCGATGGCGCGGTTGAAGTGCGAGCCGACGCACCCATCCTGATCGAGTTCAACCGCCCAGTGGCTCCTTTGAACTGCGTGACCGGTTCTGCGTTTCCTGATGAGCGCTGTCCTGCCCTGCCGCTTAGCTTCGACCCGCCCGTGTCTGGCGATGGCAGTTGGGTGGGCACATCCGCGTACCGCTTTGTGCCGTCTGTGGGTCTGCAGGCTGGGCTCAGGTACGCCGTCGCGCTTGCTGACGACGTAGAGACCACCGATGGAGCTCGCCTGACTCTGACGCACGAATGGACCTTCGAGACGGCGACTCCGCGGGTCATCGATGTCAGCCCGGCCCCTGGCGCGCGCGGAGTTCGCCTTGAGACCGGACTTCAGGTTCGCTTTAGCACCCCGATGGATCGCACCAGCACGGGCGGGGCGTTCAGCCTCACCGCGCCCGACGGAGAGTCAGTGCCGGGTTCCGTCACCTGGCAGGATGGAGGGACAACGCTCGTGTTTACGCCGACGGTGCCGCTCGATCTGGGGATAGCCTACACGGCAGCAGTCGGGCCGGCGGCGCGCGCGATGACCAGTGCGCCAGTAGAGCAGCGTTATGCGTGGACGTTCAGCACGGTACCATACCCGAGCCTCATTCGCCATACGCCAGCAGCCGATGCACAGGCCGTCGACGTGCTCGAGCCGGTGCGCCTTACGTTTTCCGGGTACGTGGACGCGGACAAGCTGGCTGAATCGATCCGTATCTCGCCCGCGCCGCCTGCCAGCAGCCTATACTCGTGGTACGACGCTTCGGCCGGCGTGTTCACGCTGTCCTGGGCCCGTGAGCCACGCACTGAGGTCTGCATTGGTTTCGACCCAGGCCTCACTGATGTCTATGGCAACCCCGTTTCCGGTGCCGAGGACTTCTGTTTTGCCACGGGCGATCTCGCGCCGATGCTCACGCTCGCGTCTACGGTGGACGCAATCACGCTGGACAGCAAGCTCCCGGCAACCGTGCAGTTGGTCAACCGAAACGTCGGCACCGCACGATTCCGGTTGGCGCGTATCGATCTGCCTCAGTTCGTGGCCGGAAGCCCTGTTGCCGGCGACGTTGTGCGCGAATGGACGGCTTCGTTCGAGACGTTGCCCAACGCAACGCAGGCTGTCACTGTGTCGCTTGACGGCCAAGGTAGGGCCCTTGACACAGGGCTCTATGCACTGTCCTGGCAACTCATCGGTGTTGATGCTCTCGAGGACACGGCTCTTCAGAGCGGTGTGCGAATCGCCGTAGTTGACCGGCACGTCCTCGTCAAGCTGGCAAGCGAGGAAGCCCTGGTGTGGGTCACGGAGCTGAGCGGAGGAACGCCCGTGACACGCACCGCAGTGCAGCTGCTGGATCGTGAGGCCCTACTGCTGGCAGGGGGCACAACCGACAACGACGGCCTGATCAAGCTGCCGATCGCCAAACGCAGCGAGCTCTGGGAGCCTGTTGTGGCGGTTACAGGTGAGGCGGGCGAGGCGGGTTACGGTATCGCTATCTCAACATGGCAGGGCACCGTGTTCCCCTGGGATTTCGGTATCGATTTCCACAGCACCGCGCAACCTGCCTACCGCGCCTACTTCGAGGTGGACCGAACGGCATACCGGCCTGGCGACACGGCGCACTACTCTGGCGTGTTGCGCCGCGATCGGTCTGGCTCGTACGAACTACCCGAGCCCGGCTCGACGGTCAACCTGAGCCTGCATGGTCCATCGGGCGAAACGGTATACGAGGCGGTGTCTCAAGTCTCCGCAAACGGCGTGTTTTCGGGGGTGTTGACCATCCCGCGCGACGGGGCGCTGGGTGATTACATGGTGCACGTAAGTGCGCAACCCGCTGAGGCTGGCGAGCCTGCAGTGGAGGTCGTGGCCTACGCAGGTTTCGTAGTAGCAGCCTATCACAAGCCATCCTATGAGGTCGTGGTAACGCCTGACGCTGAACGAGCGATCTACGGCGAACCAGTTCGATTTGCCGTAGAAGCCCGCTATTTCGCGGGTGGGTATGTCGCCCGAGGGAATGTCGAGTGGTCACTCTACGCGCTTCCCTATGATCCGGGCATCGATCCCTCCTTTGCCAGATGGGCTATGGAGGGCTGGCAGTGGGGCGCCCAAAGGAGATCCTATGGACGAATCCTGGTTGCTCAGGGATCTGGCGAGACGAGCACCAACGGACGACACACCATAGCGATCGGGCCTGAGGTGGCCAAGGATACCGCGCTTGCCGGGCAATCACGGATCTGGGAGCTCGAGGTAGCTGTCACCGATGGCAATGGCTTGCCCATCGCCGGCACGGCAAGCATGGTACTCCATCCGGCTGACATCCTGCTGGCATTGCGTCCGAGATCGTGGGTAATCGACACGGGCGACCGAAGCGACCTCCACCTTGCGGCTGCCGACTGGACGGGCAAGGGATTGGAGGGGGTTGATCTCCGCTTGATGGTGTATCGTCGTAACTGGGCAAACCCACTCTTGGGCTCGTCGGGAGCATACACCGATACCCTCGTAGTCGAGCAGAACGTGACAACCGACCGCAATGGAGAGGCTACTGTGAGCCTGCGTCTGAGCCAGGCTGGGGAGTACGTTGCTACAGTCATTGCAGCTGATCCAGAAGGCCGCGAGGTCTCTGCTGGGGCCACGCTTATGGTGGGTTCGGGCCAGGGCTCGATCCTTTCACAACACGCCGGTGACAGACTCGAACTGGCTGTAGACGCTCCTGGCTATGCCATCGGCGACAGCGCCAGGGTTCTCATTCCAGTCTCCGTCGACGGACCTTATCAGCTGTTGGTCACGGTGGAACGTGAAGGGATCCTCTGGACGCACACCGAGACGCTAGACAGGCCTAACCCCGTCATCGAGATACCCATTGTGGCTGAGTTTGCACCATCGGCGTACGTCTCGTGCCTGGTTGTCGTGCCAGCGGAGGTGGGCGGTGCCTTCAGTGCGCTTGCCGGCTACGCCACGCTTAACGTCGAGACGGCTTCGCAACGCCTGGGTGTCAGAATCCTGTCAGATCGCGACGCCTACAGCCCAGGCGAGGAAGCCCTATTGACGTTCACTGTCACCGATGCCGACGGCGTGCCCCAAGTGGCCGACGTCACCGTGTCGGTAGTCGATGCGGCGGCACCAGGGCTGGCAGCTCACGAACTTACCGCAGCCGGCGCCACCACACTGGTGCAAGCATTCTACTCCCCAAGGCCACTGCGCGTTTTGACAGGAGATGGCCTGCTGGTCGCAATGGACCAGACTCCGCTCCCCAGTGCTGAGGCTGAGGCTCTGGCCGACGGATATCTTGGCGCGCCACGAGGTATGGGAGGTGGCGCCGAGAGTGCCGTCGCCGGCCCACAGCCGAGGACAGATTTTCCTGACACTGCGCTCTACCGGGCGGCCATCCCGACCGGCACAGACGGAACGGCCGAGTTGAGACTCACACTGCCCGATTCGCTGACTCTATGGGAGATTCGTGCCTGGGCAGTGACCCAGGACACAAAGGTCGGCCAGGCGACCGACGCGTTGCTGGTCACAAAGCCCCTCTCGATAGAGCCACTGACGCCGCAGTTCCTGGTTGCGGGCGATTCTGCGGAACTGGCGGCCGTTGTGCGCAACAACACGAGTGCTACCGTGAGGGTCCAGGTTCAGCTCGATACAGCCGAAGCTCTGCGGATCACGTCGCCACGGATTCTGGAGTTCCCCGTCGGCCCAGACGAACGGCAACGTGTTGCGTGGGCTGTGACCGCCCTGCCCACGCTCGGGGGAACGGAGGGTTCATTGAGCTTCTCGGCCCGCAGCGGAGATCTGGCCGACGCTAGCACGGTGACCCTACCGGCGCTGGCGGATGGCCTCTTCCCGATCCGCGGGCTGACAACACGAGAGTCGGTGGGTGCTGCCGGAGCGCTGGACTCGATGGAGAGCCGCACGGAAATCGTCATGCTTCCCGAGGACGTCGGCGCCCAATCGGAAGCCGTACTTCGCGTCGATACGTCGCTCACGTCAGTCATTCTCTCTGAGCCGGGGCCGGTCAGAACGCGATCGGTAGCGTGGTCGACCGACAACTGGGTCAGTGAGCTCCAGGCAGTGACCGCAGCTCGCATAGTCCGAGGCGGCGGAATCGGGAACGATCTCGCGCAGATCGGCGACCCAACATCGATGGATGTGCTTGAGCAGCTGTATCAGCGCCAGAACCCTGATGGCGGGTGGGGATGGAGAGATCGGGTGAGCAACCTACACCTGACAACCTACGTCGTGCACGGGCTGGTCGAGGCCCAGAAGACGGGACTGACCGTGCGATCTAGCGCCCTGGATAGCGGGGTCGCGTACATTAGGGACTGGGTGGCGCGCGGTATCGAAGCTGGGCTTCGCCAATCCCATCTGGCTTTCTCGCTGCATGTGCTCGCCGAGGCGCAACAGAGCTGGCCGCAGGGAGCGGGCACGGCTTTGTATGCTGACCGGGACAAGATGGGGATTGCGGGCCGGGCCTATCTGGCACTCGCGTTTGGCGCCCTTGACCGGTCTGACACGCGTCTCTCATCGCTGCTTCAGGAGCTGCGCAGCGCCGTTATCGTGTCGGGGTCGGGCGCACACTGGGAGGATGCTAACGCCCAGACGTGGAGCACAAGCGTCCAATCGACTGCCCTCGCGCTCAAAGTGCTGGTTCGCTATGCGCCCGATGATCCGCTTCTGCCGGATGTGGTGCGTTGGTTGGTCGCCAGCCGGGGTAACCGTGGGTCAGTGACGCCCTACGAGAGTGCCTGGGTCGTATCGGCGTTAGCTGAGTACGCCAGCGCAAGTGGTGAGTTGAACGCAGACTACAACTGGCAAGTCGCTCTCAACGGAGCCACAGTCCTGGAGGCGCTGGCGGGAGAGCGGGACGGCGCGGCGCTGGTATTCAGTCTCTCTGCGCCAGCCAACCAAGCCTTGCGGCGAGGGCTCAACGTGGTGGATATCGCGCGCAGTGCAGGCTCGGGACGCCTTTACTACACGCTGCGGATGCATACCGTTAGGCCCGTCGATCTGGCTAACAAGGGCGAACGGCGAGGGATAGCGCTGAACCGCCAGTACTGTCTGGCCACAGAAGAGCCATCGTCGGCCCTTTTAGCCCCAACGTCGGGCGCCTGCCTGCCCATCGATTCGGTGCGGGTTGGCGATCTCGTTGAGGTGAGGTTGACCGTCGTGATACCCGAAGCAAGGCACTATCTCAAAGTGGAGGACCCCTTCCCAGCCGGGCTGGCTCCGGATGCCCTGGCACTGACCGACAGCCGTGTGGGCAGCGATAGCCCTGTGGCGACCATAGCAGGTGTAGATCCGACGGATGGTGCGGCTGTCGGGGCGCTGGGATTACCCGATCTCTTGGACGACCGGGCGCTCTTCAGCACGGAGCACCTGCCAGCCGGCACATACCGCGCCAGCTACTATCTACGGGCGACTACGCCTGGGCGATTCCACGCACTGCCAGCTATCGCAGAAGAGGTGTACTTCCCGGAGATCTGGGCGAGCACGCCGATCGATGTACTGGAGATTGTGCCTCAGGACTAGCGCTCAGTGAGGCTGATACTTGGGGGTCGTGGGTGCGACTCCAGCCGTTCTGGCGCCCCCAGCAGGCGCGCACATCAGTTTGGGCGGGCACAGAATCGACGAATCTGTTACTACTCCGAACCACCTTGGTTACGCGCTGGATGTGCGCTCAAGAATGGTTTGTATTTGGTATGAATGGGTGTATGATAGTCGCAGTCTATCGCGTGGGTGACGCACGGGTATCAAGGCACGAGGAGGCGGACATTGGCAACTCGGGAACTGGAAAAAGAAGAGGGCTTCTGCCCGCAGGCACCTCGTTCAATCGAGGAAACCGGCATCAGCATGGGGCTCCTTGCCGACCTTGCTCTCAAGGTGCTGTATTTCGAAAGCTACCTCGCGGGCAGAGACCTCGCCCACCGCATGGGTCTCCCGTTCGCTAACGTCGTCTCGGTCGTACTCGAGTTCTTGCGCCGGGAACAGCTCTGCGAGGTACGCAGTGCCTCGGGGAGAGGGGGATTCTCCGAGTCCACGTATGAGTATGTCTTGACAAGCCGAGGCCGCGATATGGCACGCGACGCACTCGATCGTGGTCAGTACGCCGGTGCAGCCCCCGTGCCGCTGCGGGCCTACATCGAATCGGTGCACCAACAGGGGTTGCGCGACGTCGTCGTGCATCAGCGACAGCTCCGCAAAGCCGTCTCACACCTGGTCTTCAGCGAGACCACGTTTGAGCAAATCGGGCCTGCGATCAACTCGGGCCGCTCGATCTTCCTGTTTGGCCCTCCGGGAAACGGCAAGACATCCATCGCTGAAGCGATTGGGAGCTTGCTTATGGAGGGCGATATCTACATCCCTTATGCCGTCGAGATTGAGGGCCAGATCATCAAGCTATTCGATGACGTCAACCACGTACCAATCGAGGAAAGCCAGCCGACACGCAGTGACGCACGTTGGGTCAAGGTCCGTCGCCCTTTCATTGTCGTGGGCGGCGAGCTCACGATGGATGGCCTTGATCTTGTCTACAACAAAGACTACAAGTTCTACGAAGCACCCTACCAGGTCAAGGCAAACTGTGGCATCTTCTTGATCGATGACTTCGGGCGTCAGACGGTGCGCCCAGCCGATCTGCTGAACCGTTGGATCGTCCCCCTGGAAAAGCGGATCGACTTTATGACGTTGCACACAGGGAGAAAAATCGAGATACCTTTTGAGGTGCTCATCGTCTTCTCAACCAACCTGGAGCCTCGCGAACTGGTCGATGAGGCCTTCTTGCGTCGCATCCGCCACAAGATCGAGGTCCACGACCCGAGTTGGGAGGAGTTTGCCGAGATCTTCAAGCGCGCCGCGGAGACAAAGGGGATAGCTTACTCAGAGGCTGCGCTCGCCTACCTGATACGGGAACACTACATCAAGCCCAAGCGTCCCCCGAGGGCATGCCACGCTCGTGACTTGCTCGATCAGATCATCGACATTGCGAACTACCTTAGTGTGCCAGCCGCGTTGAGCAAAGAGCTGATTGATCGAGCTGCCTTCAGCTACTTTGTTGACTTCTAGAGAGCGCGGTAGATCAAGGCAGGATCGCCTCAGCCAGACGGTAGCGCGCTTGGGCAGCCAGTTCCGCGTCTGATGCCGTCCCCTGAAGCCACCGCGCCAGGACTGCCCCCTGTAGCTCTACCGTTACCGCTCTATGAGAGCCCGAGTCGCCTGGCACGAGGACGCTCAGCGTGACCGTGTCACGTACACCACACACTTCGGCGTACTCCGGGGAATGAGCTTCGAGCACTGACCAGACCACATCGACATCGCCCGCGGTCGCACCCTGCTGTGCAGCGATTGTGACCTCGTAGACGAGAGAAGTGTCACTCTCGGACACCCTTGCAGTCCAGCCGGCGCGCGTTGCGCTCTCCAGCAGGAAGGTCGCACAGGGCGAGGGCTCGGTGACAAGTGTCGCTGAAGCAGCACTGTCGCCGCTTGCTGATCCTCGATGTGTCAGAGCAAATGCTCCGAGGCCGACAACCAGGAGCAGATCCACAACTGCCAGAACGACGAGTACTCGTTTTTGTCTCTGAGTCATCACTTGAGTATACCATCGATGGAGGCAACGCGATCCCGACGCATCCTCTGCAGGCAAAGGGGTCCGGGCGTGGCCATGTGCGACTACCGAGAGCCCACGCACCGCTACTACGGCACTAAGCCCGGGGTAGGGGGGTACCGCTCGCGTAGGTCAGCGGCGCAATCATCGGTGTCTTGACCCGCTGGAAAGCGCTCGAGGGACGCACCGATGGTCAGGACCCCGGGATGAGGAAGAACGTTCGGGTACAGAGCATCTCCCCATACTATGACATCGACAACGCGTTCACCGGGGCCAAGGAGCAGGACCTGGTCCCCAGCATTCCGAAGGCCCAACGGATATGCCGGCGTTCCCCAGTTGGGATAGATCTCCATGTTGGGCACAGCAGGAGTGGTCTCGTAGAACTCGAGAGCAGCCTCGGGCACCTCGACAGCATTCACGGCGATCACAAGGGCCTCACCGGGGCCAATCGCGGTAGCCGCAGGAAACGCGAACATGGGTTCGTAGCTCGTCCGCGCCTCGGCGTCGCCAAGGCAGTAACCTCCCAGATTGACTGTGACTGCCGTTGGATTGTAGAGCTCGATCCATTCCGCTTCATTACTGACGTTGTAGACAACCTCACTCACGACGACGTTCGTTGCGGGTGGTGGCGGAGCTGCATAGGCGCGCATCAGCACGGGTAGGAAGACGGGGTTGGCACGCCACCAGTCAGCCTCGAAGACGGTGCGAAGGAAGTCGAACGCAGCAGCCGAGCGGAACTGCACCGCAAGTTCTCGATTCACTTTGTTCGATGTCTCGCTACCGTTGATAGACCCAACGTGGACGTAGTGCCCCTGCTCATGCAAGTGAACGAGGACTAACTTGCTGTGGATCCCATCGCCCGTGGGATTACCGAGTGAAGCAGCCAGGTCCAAGCGCCGTTCGCGGGCCAGCGATCTCAGGTACGCCACAGTAAGCAGCGCTTCTTGATCGACAGTGACTCCATCGACGAAACTGCGGCCGTTGAGCAGGATGCGTACCGAAGCACCACGGTGTGCGGCCTCAACATACGCACGCAGGCGCGGATTGGTGATCGGTTCCGCCGCGGTGCCCCATTCAAGCGTCTCATAGAGTTGCTCGACCAGGATCGTGTCGCCACTGCCAGCCTGCTCAAGGAGTGCGAACAGGCCGTCCGAGTGTCGTAGTGCGGCCTCAGGGGCCGTGGCCACCTCAAACTCCATCATTCCTGCGAAGACTTGCGGCCTGGAGAAGGTCGCCGTGTAGCTGATTCCATCGGGGTCGTCAAGGTTCACGAGCGAGTCAACCGGGAGTCCATACTTTGGGTCGGTGAGCGTATTCCACCGTACCAGATCGTTGTGCCGTCCAGGATCAAGGTCAAGGGCGAAGACCTGCGCGGCTCGGCGCACGACAGACTGGGCATCCGTAGCAAGTACAACGCCCCGGGAGCCGTAGGTGCCGTTGCCTTTGTCATCTGCCGGCATCCCATCGGGTGTCAGGTTCTGCGTGCTTACAACGGTCCAGGTGTCGTCGACAATGATCATCTTGGTGTGGAGATAGAGATACCGTTGGAACCGTCCTGTGTCCGGGTCATGGACCATGAACCAACAGGCGCCGCCAGCAGCCTCCAACTCGCTGCACGCGTAGAGCTCTGTCTGCCAATCAGGCGTGTTGACACCCAGGCCTACAGGATCGCCCTCGAGGAGCACGGTCACCTCTACGCCCTGTCTCGCCTTGTCCACCAGCTGCTGGATCAGGCTGGGGTGCCGGAAGCTATAGACCTCCACTGAGATGGTACTACGCGCCTGCCGCAGCGTGTCTGCCACGACCTCATAGGCGCTGTCTGGGGCGACCCCAATGGTAATGGTAGCACTCTCGATGACCGACAGGGGTACGAAGAGGGGGGCCAGGTCCCAACCAACGTACCGCACACTGCGGCCCATGGTGGGGTCCAGCGACTGGATCCAGTCGCGTTCTGTATTCGCGTCTCCGGCGGGGAGGCCGCTGGACTCGTCGTCAACGCGCGAGAGAATCTGGCCCGCTTCACCCATAGACAGGCCGAGGTATGGGCGCACGTTCTCTCCAGTCCACTCCGGCACTGCGCCGGACCAGCTCTCATAGGCAAGCGTGTCGACAACAGTTCCATCCGGAGCACGCAGAACGACCACGTCTCCATCGTCATTCAGCCGCGGCCATCTGAGGAGCTCACAAGTAGGGCTGTAGCCGAAGGAGGCTGTGAAGGCTGCCGCATCTCGCGTCAGCCAGATGCGGCTCTGCGGAGCGACCGGGACATCAGGTAAGTCGTAGCACTCAAGGCCATCACACAGATCCCAGCCGGACAGGGTGGTCGTCATGTCGCCCACATTGGAGAGCTCGACGGCTTCATCGGTATCCAGGTACTGATATCCGTTGTAAAGCACTCCAGAAATGAGGAGGCTGGCAACGTCCTGTTGGGCAGAGACAGAGGGTACCTGGCGTCCGGGAGATGGGCCCGACCAGGGAAGCAATAGAAGAGCAGCACCCACCAGCGCTGCCGCGAACTCGCTGACACGGACACAAGCTGCGGGCCTGATCATCTCCAGCCGCCTCACGTGATGGCGCATCGAGAAAGGTCCGATAGGTCTGCCACCATTATAGAGCAATAGACCACAATTGCTCTGTGGTCGAAGTCCGCTATAATGCGGACGTTGAGGCTCTGCACTGAGGTGGGCTATGGATGAAACCAATACCCTGAAGGTGCTACTGGTCGCGGCTGAGGCAACGCCCTTTGCCAAAGTGGGTGGGCTAGCCGAGTTCAGTGGGGCGCTTCCCAAGGCGCTTCGTGCGCTCGGCGTCGACGCGCGGGCAATCATCCCACGGTACGGCGATCGCGAGCGACCACCGGCAGCCGTGCTGCGCAAGCTGGGCACGAGCATACCTGTCCCGGTCGGGTCTGATACCGAACCGGCGCATTTGTTCGAGTCACAGTACGATGACACGCCGATCTACCTCGTCTACAACGACCAGCACTTTGGCAATCGGGAGCGTGTCTACGGCTTCAACGATGACCCGCAGCGTTTCATGTTCTTTTCACGGGCCGTCGTGGCAGCCCTGCAGGTGATCGGCTGGACGCCCGATGTGGTCCACACCGTTGACTGGCATGCAGCCCCTGTCACGGCGTGGCTCCACACCTATGGCGCACGCGACCGCTTCTACCGGGACATCGCGACACTCCACACGATCCACGATCTGGCCTATCAGGGCCTGTGTGGACGACTTCTGCTGAACTACGGACAGATGACAGCGCTGCCCCATCTTTCGGTGGAACCTCCCGGCAAGATCAACTGGATGGCCCAAGGTATCGCCCACGCCGATCTGGTGACCACGGTGAGTCCAACCCATGCGCGCGAGATGCTTGACACTGAATATGCAGGCGACCTCCGGTCGCTTCTCAACGAGCGACGTGATCGCGTGGTTGGCATACTGAGCGGCATCGACACGCAAGTATGGAATCCGGATACTGACGAGGCACTGACCCAGCGGTACAGTGTGGCGACGCTCCGGATGCGATCTGTGAACAAGACAGCGCTCCAGCGCGAGTTGCGGTTGCCCACTAACACAGGCGTGCCGCTCGTGGGCCTGGTCGCGCGGCTCGACCCGCTCAAGGGATTTGATCTGTTGCTCGAGGCATTGGATGGTCTTCTGGCAAATCGAGACCTTCAGTTCGTGCTCCTGGGCACCGGGGATGAAGCGTTGGCGCAACGCTGGCAGACACTACAGGAGCGGTTCCCCAACAATGTCCGTGCTCTAATACGATTCGATGAACGTCTGGCGCGTCGAATCTATGCCGGGGTAGACCTATTCGTGATGCCCAGCCGGTATGAGTCCGTCAGCGTTGGTGTCATGGCAGCCATGCGGTACGGTGCCGTTCCACTTGTCCGCGCCGTCGGAGGACTGGCAGACACCGTCGTTGATGCCGACGGCAGCCCCACCGCCGGTAACGGATTCAGCTTCGTCGACTACACTGAGTTATCGATCTCTGATGCTTTCACGCGCGCACTTGCCGCCTACGATGACCAACCCCGCTGGTCAAGGATACAGACCAGAGCTATGGATCGGGACTCGTCGTGGCACGCATCCGCTCAGGCGTACCTCGACCTCTACAACCGTGCTCGCCTGCTACACTCACATCGCTAGAGAGACAGCCTCTCGCTGCGTCCTGAAGCAGCCCGATCCGGCTACGTTTCCGCGCATCGTCCCACCCAACCAGGGTAGGGGGCGCTAGTGCCACACAGTGTGAAGCCGCGGCTGTGCATCCACGGGCACTTCTACCAGCCTCCGCGTGAGGATCCATTCACTGGTGAGTACCGTCAGGAACCATCGGCCGCTCCCTACCGCGACTGGAATGAGCGCATCACCGCCGAGTGCTATACCCCCAACGCCGAGTCAGGATGCTTTGACCAGATCAGTTTCAACCTCGGGGGCACCCTGGCACGGTGGATGGCAGCGCATGCAACGGGTACCTACGAACGGATTGTGAACGCGGTGACGAGCTACCGCTCGCGCTACGGTGAGGGGAACGCTCTAGCGCAGTCGGTGCATCACACCATCCTACCCCTGGCGAGAGGTCGAGACAAGCGCTGCCAGGTTTTCTGGGGAATTGCCAGCTTCGAGCACAGATTTGGTTACCGGCCTACCGGCATGTGGATTCCTGAGATGGCCGTGGATTCCGAGACGCTCGAGGTGATATCAGAGGCTGGCCTACGCTTTGCGATTCTGTCCGAGGAGCAGGTAGCCGGCGATCTCTCACGCGGCGCTGGTCCATACCGCCTTGAGCTAAGCGGTGGCCGTTCGCTGGCTGTCTTCGTCCGCGAGAATGAGCTCTCGAACGCCCTGTCCTTTGGAATGCCACCGGCAGACCGGGCCAAGGACTGGCTGAACGACGCCATGGCCAGCCGGCCGCCCGGGTTGCTTTCGCTCATCGCTACGGATGGTGAGACCTTCGGTCATCACCACAGCCACGGCAGCAAGGTTCTGCACCAGTTGGTATCCCCTGGCCCCAACGATGGTTATATCGTGACGACGTTGGACCGCGAGTTGCGGGATGCTGGCCCGATGACCACGCTAGCCCTTCGCGAGAACACCGCGTGGAGCTGTGCTCATCACCTCGGCCGATGGGCCACCGGTTGCCCATGCACTCCCGGGAGCAGTCACTGGAAGGGCGCACTGAGGCGCGCCCTCGACAACCTGTCGCGTGACATCGATGAAGTTTACGTTGATGTTGCACGCAGACAGAACGTGGCGCCCTGGCGGTTACGTGATGACTACATCCACATCCTGTTGAATCGAATGACACCTGACGCCTTTTTGTTGCGGCACGATCTGGCATACATCTCGTCGGAAGCAAGGCGGCAACTTCTGCGCCTACTCGAAGCCCAGGTGCATCGACAGCGAATGTTCGTCAGTTGCGCATTCTTCTTCGAGGACCTTGAACGAATTGAGCCACGGTACACCATCGCCAGCGCACTGCAGGCGGCCGCCCTCGTCTACGACGCAACGGGCGACGATCTGACAGGGGCATTCTCGCGCGACCTCGGCATTGCTATCAGTCCTCGCACAGGGCGATCGGGCAAGGATATCCTCGACGAGATCCTGGCTCATGCCGACTTCAGTGAAGGCCCTCTGGGCGGAGATATGGCACTGAGCCGTCCGCGCAACGGGCGAACGCGTCTGCGCGGCTAAGGGGCTGTGCGGCGTCTCTACCGGAAACCCAGAATGGCATATCACGAAGAACGTGTCGGATTGGACGGCTGGCAGGCCACGGGTGCGC
>JAXDDP010000131.1:0-13835 GCA_034676785.1 Anaerolineae bacterium
GGTGTTTTTACACACCCCACCACCCCCCCCGGCACCAACAGAAGCTCAGAACCGACGGTGGCCTAGGCCAACCTGCGGACTACCGCTCCCTCGGGTGTATCACGAACTTCGTACCCTGCCGCGACGATCTTGTCGCGTAGCCGGTCAGCCTCGCCCCACTGTCGAGCGGCACGGGCTGCATCTCTCTGGGCGACCAACGCCATAACATCCTCAGGGACTCCTGCGGGGCGCCAATCGCCCAATCCCAGTCCCAGGACCTCATCGAACCGCAACAGGGTGGCCTTCTTGGTACCGTTAGGCAAGTCGCTCTTTGCCAGGTCCCACGCCACGGCAAGCCCGCGCGTCGTGCTCAGGTCGTCATTGACTTGTTCTGAGAAGGCAGCTATCCACTCCTCGCTCACCAGACTGGGCTCCCCCCACCCATACACTGTCTCCCTGAGGCGCTCAAGGGCCGTAGCAGCGCCGTCAAGCGCATCCCATGAGAAGGTCAGGCGCGACCTGTAGTGCGCCCCCAGGCACAGATAGCGGTAGGCCAGCGGATCGTACCCGCGATCGACCACGTCCTGCAGTCGGACAAAGTTCCCTGCGGACTTCCCCATTCGACCAGAGTCGACCTGGAGGAAGTACCCGTGCATCCAGAAGTTGGCGAGTCGCGTACCATAGCACGCCTGGGTCTGGGCGATCTCGTTAGAGTGATGCACACTGATGTGATCCTCGCCACCGGCGTGGATGTCGAAATAGGGCCCGAGGTACTTCGCCGACATCGCCGAGCACTCGATGTGCCAACCCGGAAACCCGGTGCCCCAGGGGCTGTCCCACTCCATCTGTCGCCTCTCACCCTCAGCACTGAACTTCCAGAGCGCGAAGTCGGTCGGGTTGCGCTTCTCACCGACACCCACCCTGGCACCAGCCTGGAGGCCCTCGACGTTGAGGCGCGCCAGGTACCCATAGTCATCTAGCTTCGACGTGTCAAAGTAGATCCCGTCCTCCGTGCGGTAGGTGAAGCCCTTTGCTTCGATGCACTTCACGGTCTCAATCTGTTCGGCGATATGCGCAGTTGCTTTGGCCCAGACGTCGGGTTCCCAAATGTTCAGTCGTGCCAGATCCGCCCGAAACGCATCGGTGTAGAGCTCCGCCAACTCCCAAGCTGATCGGCCCTTCTCTCGCGCGCTGGCTTCCATCTTGTCCTCGCCGACATCGCCGTCAGACAGCAGGTGTCCCACATCCGTGATGTTCATCACGTGATTGACCCGATAGCCGTTCAGCACCAAGACCCGCTTGAGGATGTCCTCGAAAATGTAGGTGCGTAAGTTCCCGATGTGGGCGTAATCGTATACGGTGGGGCCGCACGTGTAGAGCCCGACCTCAGGGGGTCGTAGGGGCTCGAACTCACGCAGGCTCCGCGAATACGTGTCGTAGAGACGCAGTGTCATACCTTCCCTCCCAGCACTATCGTGGGCCTGCTAGCCCAAGCGTTTCACGCGACCGAACGGGCGTCAGCCGCGACCGCAACCACAGCAACCATGCCCGGCCCAGTGTGCACCGACAGCCCCGCCGTGAACTCAGCATAGGTGATGTCAGGCGGGCACGCGATGGCGGAGCTCAACTGTGAGGCAAACTGATGGGCCTCCTCCAGCGCATCAACATGCACGATTGTGAGCTTTTCGGCGGCACGCCCACCCAGGCTTGCCGTAGTGAGCTCGATAACCCGAGCCCAGGCCTTTCTCTGCGTACGAACCTTCTCAAGCATATCGAGCTTGCCTGCCCGCAGTGTCAGGATCGGCTTGATGTTGAGCAGATTCGCCATACCTGCCGTCAGATGGCCAACACGGCCACTCATAGCCAGGTACCGGAGTGTTTCAAGTGAGCCGTACAGGTAAGTGCGATCTCGCACGGCCTCTGCCCGAGCGATGATATCCTCAACGCCAGCACCTTCGCGTGCGGCCTGCGCGGCGACGATAGCCATATACCCCTGTCCCATAGAGATGCTGCGTGTGTCGACAACGGTGATCGACCGGTCAGGGAAGAGCTGACAGGCTTGCACTGCCGCGCTGTACGTGGCGCTGACCTCACTGCTCACACAGAAACACACCACGGCTTCGCTTCCGCCGTCAAAAGCCGCACGGTAGGCAGCGGCAAACTGACCAGGCGCCGGAGCCGATGTCGTGGGCAGGGCTCCCTCGCGGTCGACCCGTTCGAAGAGGCCGTGGTCGTCGATATCGACACCAGACCGCAGCGTGTCACCCCCAAAGTGGATGTTGATGGGGACCAACCCAATCCCGTACTGCGCAGCAAGAGCTTCGGGCAAGCTAGCATCTGAGTCAGTGACAATGGCAACGGATGACATAAGACCCTCCATAGATGACGACGAATAAGGACCGAATGAACAAGGCCATCACTATAGATGCAAAAGCCCCGAAGGCAAGGCGCCCGGGGCTTTTCTGCATCTGCGCGTCACTTCCTAGGGTCTAGCTCACAAGCTTGATGACCTGACCTGACTCCGCACTCGCCACCGACCCGAAGACCATCGCCAGGCTATGGATGTTGTCCGAACAGACCGTCTCAGGTACTCCGCCGTTCTTGACACACTGTACGAACTCGCGGATCGCACCGGCGTGCCCGCCCACCTTCGTCAGGTCTTCGAGCACTGGGACGTCTACGGCGCGGAGGACGGAATGGAAGCCACCTGGCGACTCGATAACCTCGGCGCGGAACCCGTCGGCGCCATCCCAGACCACGCTCCCAAACTCCCCCACGATGTGCCACCGGCTCTCCCACGTCGTATTGAGCCCCTCTGCGCACCAGCTCCCACGGTAGGTGTACACGACATCGTCGGTCATCTGGAACACCGCCACCGCAGAGGCATCCCGGTCATACCAGCTTCCCGGCGGGTTCCACTCCTTGCAGTAAACCGACAGAGCATTGGTGCCGGTAATGAAGCGTGCCGCATCGAACGTGTGGATAGCCATGTCGACGAGCAAAACATGCGGCATATGATCGCGGAAACCACCGAAATGAGCACCAATGTAGAAGTCGCAGTTGGCCGTCGTGATGCGCCCGATCGTGCCGGACTCCAGGAAAGCACGGAGTCGACGGATATTCGCGTCGTAACGCCGGTTCTGCATCACAGCATAGATAAGGCCAGCAGATTCCGCCGCTGCTACCATCTCCTTGGCACGGTCGAGCGTATCGGCGAGGGGCTTCTCACCCAACACATGGGAACCATGGGCTAAGGCCGTGAGGGTCACGCCGTGATGTGCCGAAGGGACGGTACAGTCGAAAACCACATCGGGTCTGAACCGATCGAGAGTGGCCTCGAGATCATCGGACACCTGAAGACCCGGCATATCGAACTCAGCCGCACGCTCACGAGCAGCCTCACGATTCAGATCGACGAGGGCCGCAATGCGGACCTCAGGAATGTCGGCCATGGCGCGCAGCCAGGTGCGGCTAATGCCGCCGCACCCCACCAGAACCGCAGACAGTGGACCGGGCATAGCCCCTCCTATGGACTGGTCTCTCTCCAGTAACGAGTCTATCCCGTGCAGCCAACCGGTCAAGTAAGAGGCTTGACACGTTTGGCGCCGGAGCTATCATGAAAACAAACCAACCGGTCGGTTTCTTGGGAGGAGTGGCACCTGAGTGAGAAACCCACAGAGGCGCAGGGAGACCCGCAAGAACATCCTGGAGGCTTCAGCACAGCTTTTCGCTGAGCGAGGTTACGATGCTACTGGGGTAGCCGAGATATGCACACGTGCTGGAATCAGCAAAGGTGCCTTCTACTATCACTTTGCGACGAAGCAGGCCGTGTTCGTCACGCTGATCAACGAGTGGCTTCGAGAGCTCGAGGAGTCGTTGACTGGCGGTCGAATGGCGGACCAGACGGTCGACGAATGGCTGTTGTCGATGGCCCGGTCTTTCGAAGGAATCCTGACCACGCAGACACAGAAGACCGCACTCGCCCTCGAGTTCTGGACGCAGGCAAGGCGTGACGATGCGATTCGTCAGGCCGTCGTCACCCCTTTCAGCAGTTTCCAGACTTTCTTCCATGACATCATCGCGGAAGGCATTGTGCAGGGCGATCTGCGTCCCATCGATCCGATCGCGGGTGCACAGGTGTTGCTGTCGCTCGCCAGTGGACTCTTCTTTCAGGGGCTGCTGGACCCTCAGGGCGCCGACTGGAGCGCGGTCGCCGAGGTGAGCATCTCTATCCTACTGGAAGGGTTGAGGAGGAAGCCATGATACTGGTCACAGGTGCAACCGGGCATCTCGGCAATGTACTGGTCAGGAATCTTGTTGCCGGCGGCGCGCGTGTTCGAGCGCTGTTGCTCCCGGATGATAGGTGTCCTGCACTCCAGTCGCTGGACGTCGAGCCTATTCGAGGAAGCGTGCTCGACCCAGACTCGTTGGATACGGCGATGGAGGGCGTCGATACGGTCTACCATTTAGCCGCGATCATCTCGATCATCCCGGGTGCCGCGGCAATGATGCATCGAGTCAACGTAGAGGGCGTGGGAAATGTGGCAGCAGCCGCGCTGAGAAGTGGCGTTGACCGGCTCGTCCACGTGGGTTCTGTTCACGCGTTCGAGCGCATGCCGCAAGGCACTGTCGTGGATGAGACAACCCCCCTGGCCCTGAACTCTGCAGAGGGCACCTACGATGAGACTAAGGCGCAAGGCGTCGCCGCCATCCTGGAAGCAGGCCGTCAGGGTCTTGATGCCGTGGTCGTATGCCCATCAGCGATCATAGGCCCCTATGACTTCCGCGGATCGTTGCTGGGTAAGGCACTGGCCAACTTCGCTCGACACCGGGTTCACCTCCTTGTGCCTGGCGCCTATGACTTCGTGGATGTAAGGGATGTGGCCGAAGGGCTGGTCGCTGCCCACGATCGGGGACGCACAGGCGAGATCTACATCTTGTCGGGCCACCACGCCACGCTGGCTGAGGCAAAAACCGTGGTTCAGGAAGCTGCCGGTCTGCACACACAGCACATTGTCATGCCGTGGCGGCTAGCTATGGACTTTGCCAGAGTCATGCAGCAGGTCTACCGCCTCACACGCACCACCCCGCAGTTCACGCTCTACTCCTTGCAGACGTTGGCGAGCAATGCCCTGTTCAGTTCGGCCAAAGCAGTGCAGGAGCTGGGGTACCACACGCGCTCACTGCTGGAGACAGCCGGTGATATGCTCGCGTGGAGACGTTCTCCTGCGCATCCCTAGGCCGAAAGTTGCACCGGGCCTCGAACCCGTGTACACTCAGGCCATAGCTGTAGGGATACACAGACCACTGGAGTGAAAGGAGTTCGGACTATGGCACGACCGGTCACGTTATTCACGGGGCAATGGGCGGACCTGACGCTGGAGGCTCTGGCACAGAAGGTCAGCGCGTGGGGCTTTGATGGCTTGGAGCTGGCCTGCTGGGGCGACCACTTTGAGGTCGACAAAGCGCTCGAGGACGACAGCTACGTACGCAGCCGTTGGGACATTCTGGAGAAGTACGGGCTCAAGTGCTTCGCCATCAGCAACCATCTGGTTGGACAGTGCGTGTGCGACAACATTGATGAGCGCCACAAGTCGGTGTTACCGGACCGGATCTGGGGCAATGGGGATCCGGAGGGCGTCAGGCAGCGCGCAGCCGAGGAGATCAAAAACACGGCCAAGGCCGCCAAGCTCTTTGGCGTGGACACGGTGAACGGGTTCACCGGAAGCTCCGTCTGGGGGGCATTCTACTTCTTCCCCCCGACGACTCAGGCCTTCATCCAGGCCGGTTACCAGGACTTTGCCGATCGTTGGCTACCGATTCTTGACGTCTTCCAGCAGGAGGGCGTGAAGTTCGCGCTCGAGGTACACCCAACCGAGATCGCGTATGACATCGTCACAGCCGAGCGCGCCCTGGCTGCCCTCGACAGGCATCCCTCGTTTGGGTTCAACTTCGATCCGAGTCACTTGATCCACCAGTTCATCGACCCGGTCGAGTTCATCGAGGCCTTCTGGGATCGCATCTTCCACGTGCACGTGAAGGACTCCCGCGTCCGTTTGAATGGCCGGGCCAGCATCCTCGCCTCGCATCTCGACTTCGGCGATCCGCGCCGGGGATGGGACTTCGTCTCACCCGGTCACGGTGATGTCCGGTGGGACCCGATCATCCGCGCCCTGAACCGCATCGGCTACGACGGGCCGCTCTCAATCGAATGGGAAGACAGTGGCATGGATCGCGAGTATGGCGCACCCGAGGCGCTGGCGATGATTCGGCGCCAGGACTTCCGGCCATCGGATGTCGCCTTCGACGCCGCCTTCAGCAGCGACTGACCTCGTCGCCGCGGGATAGAACAAGGAGGATCCTATGTCGGAGAGTGGCGGTTTCACGACGATGGCCGGTGCACGCGCCGACCGCGAGGCACCACACGTCGGCATCGGCATGCTGGGTTACGCCTTTATGGGCAAGGCACACAGCAACGCATACAAGAAGATCCCCTACATGATGTATCCCCCTCCAGCCATCCCGGACCTCGTCGCCATCTGCGGTCGCGATGCCGACGGGGTCGCCGAGGCTGCGAAACGCTACGGCTACCAGCGCTACTATACGGACTGGCACGAGCTTGTTGCCGACGATGAGGTCGTGATCTTTGACAACGGCGCGCCCAACAGCGCCCATATGGCGCCTACGATTGCCGCAGCAGAGGCCGGGAAGCACATCTTCTGCGAGAAACCACTGGGACGTTCACCAGAGGAGTCAAAGGCCATGTGGGACGCTGCAACCCGTGCCGGGGTGAAGCACATGGTCGGCTTCAACTATCGCTTTCTGCCAGCCATACGGCTCGCGCGCGAACTCATCGAGAGCGGGAAACTCGGCCGCATCTACCATTACCGGGCAACGTACCTGCAGGAATGGGTGCTGCCGCACTACCACACACCGATGACCTGGCGACTGGAGAAGGACGTCGCCGGTTGTGGCGCGTTGGGAGATCTCGGGACGCATTTGATTGACCTCGGCCGCTACCTCGTTGGCGAAGTCGAGACGGTCGCAGCGATGACCCGCATCTTCACTGAGCACCGGCCAACCGCAGATGGTAGCGTCGGCACCGTGGAGATCGACGATGCCTTCGTGGCTTCCGTCGCTTTCGCAAATGGGGCGATTGGAACACTTGAGGCCACCCGTTTCGCTGCCGGCCGCAAGAACCACGAGATCATCGAGGTCAACGGCGAATACGGTTCAATCGAATTCGACTTGGAGCGCCTGAACGAGCTCAATGTCTATTGGGTAGACTCCGAGCCAAAGACGACGCAGGGATTTGCCAACGTGAAGGTGAGCGAGCCGACCCATCCCTGGTGGTCGAACTGGTGGCCCCAAGGTCACATGATTGGGTGGGAGCATAGCTTCATCCATGAGCTCACGCACTTTGCGGACTGCGTAGCCAACGATCGTGAAGTCGGTCCCTACGGCGCAACGTTCGAGGATGGCTACCGGGCAGATTGTGTGTCAGCCGCCATCCTTGAGTCGGCTCGTACCAGACGACACGTCGACGTAGTGTACTGAGACAGCCTCAACAGATCCCGTCGAACGAGAGAGCGCGAGGCGTTTGCCTCGCGCTCTCGACTTACAGCAACGCAGTGCTACTTGCCCCGACCCAGACCGTTCTGGACCAGATAGGTAACGCTAGCAGCCACGTCCGCCATCATATCGCCAGCCGTGCGGTCCTGCTCCACGATCAGCCACTGAGGAACAGCGCCAGCAGCCTTCAGAATCGTTGGGAAGTCCATCGAGCCCGCACCAACGGCTGTCATGGGCTCGGTCTGGACACAGGGACCATCCTTGATATGCAAGATCGGCGCCCGTCCACCAAGTTCCTTGAGCACGCTGACCACATCAGCGCCAGCGGTCTGCACCCAGTAAGTATCAACCTCGAAGAAGATATCCGGGGCTAGCAGCTCAAGCATCATCTGGTAGGGATAGTGCCCCTCGACAAGCGTGTACTCCCACCAATGGTTATGAATGCCGAACGCCTTTCCATGTGCCCTGGCAACGGCCGCAGCCTGGTTGAACAGGTCACACGTGCGCCGCGTCTGGTCGGTGGACGAGAAAGCATCCGGGCCCATACCCGAGATGATGCGTGGGCAGTCGATAGCGTCCATTGCCTCAATGACCGCAGCCTGCTGCTCCCCGAGAGGCAGGGCAGTATGTGCGCTGGGCACTGC
The DNA here is from genome assembly GCA_034676785.1 of Anaerolineae bacterium. Classification (GTDB taxonomy): domain Bacteria; phylum Chloroflexota; class Anaerolineae; order B4-G1; family SLSP01; genus PWVB01. The sequence continues at coordinate 8,196 of JAXDDP010000131.1, forward strand.
CAGGCCGAGTTCACGGAACAGCTTACCCGCAGCCTCGGGCGTGGAACCCGGAAACCCTGCAGGCTCGACACCCGCATAGCCCATAGCCGCAACTCGCCGCACAGCATCCTCGAACGAAATCTGAGCGTACTCTCTCACGGAGTACAACTGGAGCGCTACTGGTGGCAACATCAGAATCCAACTCCTCTCTCGTATCTGAACGTTACTAGGCCTAGCCCTCGAAGGGCTCGACTTGCTCCATAGGCTGGGGCCGGTGCCCGTAGGTGACCACAGGCCCGTCAATGGGGGCGGCCCAGCGGACGGCATTCGTCAGAACCTTCTGGACTTCTGGCTGGTAGAAGATGGGGAACGTCTCGTGCCCCGGCCTGAAGTAGAACACCTTACCGGCGCCCCGGTTGTAGCAGCATCCACTGCGGAATACTTCGCCACCCTGGAACCAACTGATGAAGACGAGCGTGTCGGGAGCGGGAATGTCGAACCGCTCACCGTACATCTCAGTATGCGGGATCTCGATGAACTCACCCAGACCCTGAGCAATTGGATGCCCAGGCTCGACAACGTACAGCCGCTCCTTCTCACCAATCTCGCGCCACTTCAGGTTGCACGTTGTTCCCATCAGTGCTCGAAAGATCTTGGAGAAGTGGCCGGAGTGCAACACGATAAGCCCCATGCCCGCCAACACCCGCGCGTGCACCCGCTCCACTACCTGGTCGCTGACCTCGCCGTGCGCCATGTGCCCCCACCACATCAGGACGTCGGTGTTGTCCAGCACATCCTGAGTCAGGCCGTGCTCAGGCTCATCAAGGGTGGCGGTTCGGGTCTCGAAGCCTTGCGACGCGAGGAACTCAGCAACAGCTCCGTGAATACCCCGCGGATACAGGGCCGCGACCTTGGGATCGGACTTTTCGTGTCGGAACTCATTCCAGATGGTGACTCTGATCGAACCCATTGTTCTGTACTCCTCTCTTTAAGCTAAGTTGGGATGTCTGACCTACACGAGCTTGCTTTCACTATACCACCATCCCTCAGGGTCGCACGCCACCTGCAGACGGCTCACCCGGTACCGCCTCTGGAACAGAGCCACATCCTTGACAGCAACCGAGTCGATAATAAGATCCCTGCACGCGGTCAGACGAACGTGCACGAAGGGAGCTATGGCGTCGTGACGAAACGGCAGGATGTGCGCAGACAGCGCCCGGTGAATCAGGAGACTTTCATCACCCCTTGGCCGGAAGCGGGGCTCATCGCTCTCGAGAGTCCGGACGATCCCCAACCCAGCCTCCACGTCTGTGACCAAGTCATCGTCGAGATGGACGGCAAGCGAGTGGAGGAGTTCGACCTCATCGACAGGTTCATTGCAGCCCATAGCATCGACGTTGCGTCGGCAGAGACCGCGATGGCAACACCGTCACGCCAGATCGCGCGGATGCTGGTCGATATTAATGTCACGCGGGACCAGGTGCTTGCGCTCACCCGTGGGTGTACTGCGGCCAAGCTCGTCGATATCGTCCGAGAGATGACGGTTCTCGAGATGATGATGGGTCTCGCCAAGATGCGGGCGCGACGCACGCCGGCCAACCAATCCCACGTGACAAACCGGAAAGAGCATCCCGCGCTCCTGGCAGCCGATGCAGCCGAAGCAGCCCTCCGTGGCTTCAGCGAGATCGAGACAACTGTGGGCGTCAGCCGCTACGCCCCTCTTAACGCCCTGGCAATTCTTGTTGGCTCACAAGTTGGCAACGGTGGCGTCCTGACCCAGTGCTCTGTTGAAGAAGCCACCAACCTGCGACTTGGGTTCCGTGGCCTCACGACCTACTCTGAGACACTCTCCGTCTATGGCTCGGAGCGAGCCTTCATTGATGGCGATGACACCCCGTGGTCCAAGGCCTTTCTGGCGGCGGCTTATGCCAGTCGCGGCGTCAAGGCGCGGTTCACCTCAGGCACCGGTTCCGAAGCCCTGATGGGCCACGCCGAGGGAAAGTCGATGCTCTACCTTGAGGCGCGCTGCCTTCTAGTAGCCCGCGGCGCCGGAAGCCAGGGCGCGCAAAACGGCTCGATTAGCTGTATCGCCCTCCCCGAGTCGCTGCCCGAGGGCGTTCGGGCGGTGCTGGCCGAAAACCTGATCGCGATGATGCTGGGCCTGGAAGTGGCATCGGGAAACGATGCGTTGGCCTCCCACTCTGAGATGCGCAAGAGCGCCAAGCTGATGCTCCAGTTCATCCCCGGCACAGACTTCGTCACCTCGGGATATGGTTCGATCCCACGCTACGACAACATGTTCGGCGGGGGCAACTTCGACACGACTGAGCTCGATGATTGGTACGTCATCCAAAGGGATATGCGTGTTGATGGCGGCATTCACCCCATCCGCGATGAGGAGGTGCTACAGGTCCGCCGAAGAGGGGCGTTGGCCATCCAGGCCATCTTCGATGCGTTCGACTTCGCCGAGATCAGCGATGCCGAGGTTGAGGCGGCAGTCACGGCATACAGCAGCCAGGACATGCCCGACCGAGACCGCATCGCGGACATCAGAGCTGCTCAGATGCTGCTCGAGGGTCCCATCACGGTCGTCGAAGTCATCCGGACCCTCGCTCTGACCGGCTACGCCGATCTGGCAAAGAACCTCCTGGAGATGCAGCGACAGCGCGCTCTTGGCGACTACCTCCAGACATCCGCCATCTTCGCCGCGGATGCCCCTGGGTCGTACCGCGTACTCAGCGCTATCACCGATCCGAACGACTACGCGGGACCAGGCACAGGGTACCGCGTTGAGGGAGAGAGATGGCAAGAGATCCAGGATCTGCCACAAGCCTGGGACCCGCAGCAGTTCATCAGGGACCTGGAATGCGATATCTGCGAACCATGGCTAGAGGAGATCGGGCCAGCGTTGCCAGGGCGCGAGCCTGAAGTCGTGGTTGCCATTGGGCCAGCCTTCGGCACGGGCATCCATCACGCGTTGAGCGGGCTCGACCTGCGCCAGGTTCTCGACGCGCTCGTGCAAGGCGTCGCGGACGAAGGACTGACAAGCCGCATCGTACGCATTCATACAACGTCGGACTGTGCTTTCATTGGTCACGCCGGAGCACAGCTCAGCGGATCAGGGGTTGCCGTAGGCATCCAGTCAAAGGGCACGGCGGTCATCCACCAACGAGACTTGGCGCCCCTGGAGAACCTGGAACTCTTCTCGATGGCACCCAACCTCGACCTGGAATCATACCGGCAGATCGGGCGTAACGCTGCACGCTACGCTCAACACAAACCCACCACCCCTGCACCGGTCCGGATCGACAACACGGCTCGGCTGCGCCTCATTGTCCAGACGACGTTGCTTCACCGGCGCGAGACCGAGATGGTTGAGCCCGACAGACCGCCAACCGAGCTGCGACGGTTGATCGCCGATGCGTAGCTTACGTGAAAGATTGGTAATCCCTCAGGAGGTGACTCGTGACGTGGCGTAGCAAGGACATATTGGAGATACCCGAGTGGTCAATGCACCGAGCCCTGTGGAAATCGATGGGCTACAGCGACTATGATCTGAGCCAACCGCTCATAGGTATCGCGAACTCGTGGAACCGGGTTGTGCCTGGTCACTACAACCTGAACCTCGTTTCTGACTACGTGAAACAGGGCGTACTTCAGGCAGGTGGCACTCCTGTCGAGTTTGGCATCATGGCTCCCTGCGACGGGATCGCACAGGGACACGACGGGATGCACTACATCCTCCCCAGTCGTGACCTCATCGCGAATGATGTCGAAATGATGGTCCAGGCGCACCGCCTCGATGCCGTCGTCCTCCTCTGCTCATGCGACAAGATCGTGCCCGGGATGTTGATGGCGGCTGCACGCATCGATGTCCCAGCAATAGTCGTTGTTGGAGGGCCGATGGAGGGTGGCTGCACGTTCGATGGCCGCGCCGCAGACACGACATCTCTGACCGAAGGGCTGGGCATGCTCGCAGCGGGGACCATCGACGAAGCGACCTACCGGAACCTTGAGGACTGCGCAACACCGACCTGTGGGTCCTGCGCATTCCTGGGCACCGCCAATACTATGTGCAGCGTCGCCGAGGCGCTCGGTATGTGCTTGCCAGGGAGCGCCACGATCCCCGCAACGCACGCGGCCAGGCTCAGATCAGCGCAGGCGTCTGGACGGCAGATTGTCGAGCTTGTGAGGTTGGGCATCACGGCACGCGACATCATCACCGCGGATAGCGTCGAAAATGCTGTCCGCCTGAGCACCGCTATCGGGGGGAGCACCAACATTGCGCTGCACCTCCCCGCAATCGCCTACGAAGCGGGCTTCGAGCTCTCGATGGATCGGCTGGAGGAGTTGTGTAGCTCGACCCCCCACATCGCACGGATTTTCCCGTCAGCCGCCCCCAACGTCCCTGACTACCACAGCGCCGGCGGGGTGCCGGCGGTCATGAAGCAGCTTTTGCCCCTGCTGCACCGCGAAGCGCGAACCGTGAACGGTCGAACGATCGGCGACAACGTGGCTGACGCTCCCGACCCCGACGGACGTGTGATACGACCACGCGACGCCGCTTGGAGCACAGGCGGAGGAATCGCCGTACTCAGAGGAAATCTTGCACCAGACACTGGGATCACCAAACCCGCTGCGATCCACCCGGATATGCACACGTTCACCGGGCGCGCGCGTTGCTTCGACTCTGAGGAAGAGGCCAATGAGGCGATCCTTGGCGGTGGCGTGCAGGGCGGCGAAGTGGTAGTCATCCGGTATGAAGGGCCCAAGGGAGGACCGGGCATGCGCGAGATGTACATCGCGATGAAGCTGCTCTATGGCCGTGGCCTGGCGCTAAGCACCGCCGTGGTCACCGACGGTCGCTTCTCGGGAACCAACAACGGGTGCTTTGTGGGCCACGTGTCGCCAGAGGCGGCTGAAGGTGGACCGATCGCGTTAGTTCGTGATGGTGACACCATCACGATCGACATACCACATCGCAGCCTGCACCTGCACGTCAGCGACAGCGAGTTGACGGCAAGGCGCGAGGCGTGGTTACGTCCGACTCCGCGGATCAAACGAGGCTACCTGGCTCTGTACGCGCAACTTGCCTCCTCGGCAAGCAAGGGCGCAGTGATTGCTAACAGGATCGACGGGTAGGGTCAGCATGAGCGTCCACAAAGACTGCATACGCACGCAGAGCGGCAGACGGCTTGAGGACCTGACCCTCGACGCCGTCATCCGGCAGGAGTTGACGGAAGCTGATTTCCGCATCAGTGCTGAGCGACTCCAGCACCAAGCCCAAGTGGCCAGGGCCGCCGGGTACACCCAGCTCTCAGAGAACCTGGAACGAGCTGCGGAGCTGACGCATCTGTCTAACGAGGAAGTGCTGGCCATCTACAGCAAGCTCCGTCCGGGGAGAGCATCCTATGCCGAGTTACGAGCGCTGGGCGAGCGCCTGGAGAAAGTCATGGGCGCCCTGTACACGGCCCGACTGCTCTACGAGGCGGCTGAGGCTTACCGGTCGAGGGGGATCGGAGATCCTGGGAGCGACGGGCTGTAGCGGGGCCCAACCTGATCGCGCGTCCTTCCAGCGTGGCGGCACCCCCGGGTGTCGCCCCCCTGGCCCGTCCGTCCCCCTTCAGGCGATTCCCCGGGGCACACGGCGGCGGGGTGTGC
>JAXDDP010000132.1:0-20258 GCA_034676785.1 Anaerolineae bacterium
TCTTCATCGTCACTCTGTTGGCGCTGGATCGACCGTTGGGTGCCCGAAGAGCGCCTATACGTCCGGTTGTTGGTAAGGGCTGAAGAGGTCCCGCACGAGCAGGACGCCGCCAACGCCCATAGCAGCCACGGCGAGGTTCATAGCGATGATGCCACTCAGAACGAGCACGTACCATATCCCAGTCGGCTCTCGTGCGCCTGAGGCCAGTCCGGTTTCAACAGCGAGGGCCTGGCTACCGAAAAGCAACACCGTAGCGATCACAAGGCTCCAGATAATGAGCGCACGCCTCGACTGGGCGCGCACGGCTGATCCAATCAACAGCGCCCCTCCCAGCAGGACGATGGCAAAGAGCTCGGCCGGCATCAGATAGTCGAAGAGGAACCGGCCGACTCTGAACAGTGCCACGAACGCCAAGACGATCGGCGCCAAGACAGGCAGCCACACCAACACGGTGCCAAAGATTGCCAGGATACGGGTTGCGGTTCCGCGGTCTCCCATGGGTCTGACTCCTTCAATGCGTTCAGGGCAAAGTGGTGAGGTCGAGTGCCGATCCCAGAAAGGCAGCCAGGATACGTTGGTTCTCGTCCCAGCTCCTGGCATCAGTGTCGATGATCAGGTAATCCAGATCGGCGCTGCGTATGACCTGCAACTCAACGCGCTGCCGCATCTCGTAGAATGCGATGACACCCTCGAAGCCCTGGGCGCCTGTAGCCTTGCCCCATCCTTGCTGAATGAAATAGGTAATGAGAAACTCTTTCCATGCTTGTGGTCTCTCGGCAGCGGCTCGCTCGAGCGTGGCGCGAGGATGGCGTTGCTGCAGGTATACCAGGACCGGCTGCAACGGCTGGACTGTTTTCACGATCGTGTGGATGTGATCGAGGGCATCTGATACGGGTACATTGTGTTTGCCGAGGAGTACTGTCAGCGGGTTCTGCAGGAAACACGTTTCGAAGACCGTGACTTCGTGGCGCGTTCGGGCTTCATCGACGAACCGTCGCCACCGGGCCGCTGCCAATCGGCAGTATGTACCTGCCAGTGGTGTCTCATAGACGTCCCGTTTGGCGAGCTCGGCTATAAGGCCATCGAGGTGCACATCTTCATGGTCTCCTCTGAGCTTGCGGTATGGCACGAAGAGGTCGGAACCGTCCACGACGAAATGCTGCTCCAGCAAGTGCCGATAGGGAGCATGATTCGCGAGAAACGCCTCGAAGTCGGGGCTGTCAAAGTGCGCAACGCTCTCGAAGTCCGCCGGGTGGTCCAGATCGCCTTCACAAAAGAGGCGGTTGGGAACGTCGTGGCGATCCAACAGGCGCTTGACAAACGTAGCTGTCGTCGTCTTCCCCGACCCGGGGATGCCCTCCACGAGCACGAGTTTACAGGGCGTCATAGCGACTCCTTGTCTGAGGTCGGTCTTCGCTCAGTCCGCAGTCCATGTTGCAGCCTAGGTCCAGCTCCAGAGTTTCAGCGCAGCGGCGTTGTGACAGGAGATGGTACCGTTCATCGGGCGCGCCATGGTGTAGCACTGAACGAGCAGATCCTCCAGGTAAAACTCGAGCATCGTGTGACGGAGCAGCAGACGAAATCGAGGGCAAGGGCCAAGCGAGATCTCCCTGTTGACCTCTTCCTCACAGTTGGCCAACACTCCGTCCTGTGCGGTAGGGCCGATTCTGGTCGTGGCGTCCGTATCGACGGCGATCGATACCCCGGCTTCGCCCTGGGTGCCGATGAAGAGGCTTCCTGGTAGCGCCAGTGTGCCCTCGAGTATGAGACCGGTATCGGCACGGGTGCTCACCGTATCCTTGTCTGTAGCGGATATCGCGATCTCCGTGCCCTTGAGCTTGTCATTCCCGGACCACCAGGCGAGATAGAGGCCATCATCGATGATCCGAGCTCGCTTGAGCGGCGCGACGTAGACGACGAAGTGCTCGTCTGAGAACTTTCCTTCGGCGAGCGTGTGGTGGTTTACGAGAACGCCGTTGGGCGTGTCGAGGAACCGTGAGAAGTAGACGTGCATCCTGGTCCGGTTCCGCAGGAGACCGAAGTTTCTCGACGCCGGGCGGAAGGGACCTCCTGGAGCGTCGGCCACCAGCGTGTACATCCCACAGTTGATGTCTGCGTAATCACCCACCATGCAGTAGAACTTCCCGTCGAACTCATGGACGCCACCGACCTCGACGAAGTAGAGCTCGGGTGGGTCGCCCCACGCGATCTGCGGCGGCTCGAGTGCGCGCCAGTGCAATCCATCGTCGCTCTCCCCGAAGCCAAACCCTAACGCGTCCCTTGGTGTGGCGGTCCAGCAGCCGTAGTATCCACCGTTTGGGCGTGGAATGACGCAGAGTCCATCCCAACGAGGCCACTCCCACGGCCCATGGGCGTCTTTCTTGATCTTCTGATAGAACCGCTCGTCGATCCTGAAGCTGGCAGCGTCATCAACCTTGTGCCAATGAACCAGATCGTTCGACCGGGCGAAGAGGATGCGCTGGATGGCGTCGTCATCCTCCATCCGCCATTCAGAATAGTTGCAGATGAACTGCTCCGGTTCCGAGGAGCTTATGGACTTCCATACGGAGCCGGCGCCCATATACCTGACCATCTTGTCGGAGGGTCCCAATACGCGTCCATGGTCAACCCAGGTGACGCCATCTTCCGAAGTGGCTACCCCAAAACCATCACCTGGACCGGTTTCACTCGTGCAGTAGTACAGGTGGTAAGTTCCTGCATGGTGGTACACCCAGGTATCCCATGTCCTGGCGACGGACGTGGACCTAAAGAGCATCAGTCCCCATCTTCTGGCGTACCTGGTAGCGAATGACGGTTTTCTGCGTCTTTGCACCAGGACGCGACTGATACTCCTCTTCGTGGGGCCCGGCGATCTCGTAGCCTTGGGCTTCGATAAAGGCGTGAAGCCTCTCGATCGTCGGTGCCTCATCTGCATAGGCGCCGATGTGGAGAATTTGGGCGACGGTGCCGTAGTCCCAGACCTCGATGGTCACAGGTTGTTCGGGCATCTTCTGCACGACCTCGGTTGTGCCGTCCGGAACTGGCAGTGCCCAGGCGGCAGTCCAGTGTTCGCGGGGCACATCGCGCCAGTTCTCGCCAGCAAACCAACGGGCACGTGGTGGCTCGATCTTGAACGTGCCCCCACGTTTCTTGAGATCGAACTTGAGCGTGTAGGCCGCGCCATAGAGTGCCTTGAACACACGCTCACCAATCTCGTTTGGATCCCCAACCGTGCGAACAACCGCCATCGTGCGCGAGGGTAGCTCCACGATCTCCGGATCGGTCCTGGATTTGCGAGGTGCCATACGACTGTCCTTCTTGGGGCTGGCTACGCCGCCCCATTCCTAACGGCGAGTCAGGAGGGTCTGACCGCCTGACTGGGTACAAACCGTACACCAGAATCTAGAAAGTGCCAGATGGTGTAGGGACGGGATTGCCGTCGCGCCGAGTGCATATATGTGCTATAATGGTGTTTAAAATCGGAGAAAGCAATAGGAGCCTTGCATGGCAGGAAAGAAACAGCGTAACACCGGACGCCGAAGGCCGAACGTGCTCGCGTTCTGGATTGGGAGCCACCTGCTGCTGTTGCTTGCCGTCGGATGTGTGTCGCCGGCTGACAGATCCGTGCCTGCGGAGACCTTGACGGCTGACCGGCCAACGGCCAGCTCCACGGCTTCCCCATTAACCGCCACGCCGCCCCCAACTGCCACGGCCTCGCCGGTGCCGACTGCGACGCCGACACCCCAACCGACAGCCACGCCTACGCCGACACCGACCCCTACGCATCCTCTGATGGTCGAGGTGATGCGTGCGGATGCGTATCCGGGTAGCGAGCTGGTCATTGAAGAGACGCTGTCGCCGGGATCAAACTACGACCGAACCATCGTGTCCTATCTCTCGGAGGGGCTCAAGATCTATGCTCTCTTGACGGTGCCGCGGGGCGAGAAACCTGCAACGGGGTGGCCTGTGGTGATCTTCAACCATGGTTACATCCCACCAACGCAGTACCGCACAACGGAGCGCTACATCGCCTATACCGACGCGTTCTCGCGGAATGGCTATATCCTTCTTCGGCCTGACTATCGGGGCCACGGGTTCTCCGAAGGAACCCCCACCAACTCCTTCGCGTCTCCCGCCTATACCGTGGATGTTCTCAACGCGATGGCGTCGGTGATGGCGTACCCCGACGCAGACCCAGATCGGGTGGGCATGTGGGGACACTCGATGGGTGGCTCGATCACGCTGCGGGCGATGGTGGTGACCGATACAATCAAGGCAGGCGTAATCTGGGCGGGCGTGACGGCTCCATACCCGATGATCATCCAACGGTGGGTCGAGCGGTGGGCAGATCGCCCCACGCCGACACCGAACCCGGATGATACAGCCAACGACTGGAATGATGAGATCTTCCGGCTCGATGCGGTTGAGGAGAATCGCGCCTTCTGGGAGGCGATTGACCCGTTCTCGTACCTTGACGAGATGTCAGGGCCGGTTCAGATCCATCACGGCACTGCCGACGATTCGGTTCCGGTCGAGTATTCCGAGATTCTACATGCCTCTCTAGGGGAGGCCGGACAGGTATCGGAACTCTTCATCTATCCAAATGACAATCACAACATCAGCAGCAGCTTCGGTGCGGCCATGCAGCGTTCGGTGGCGTTCTTCGACCTGCATGTCAAGGGTCTGACCCCGGCCCCTTAGGGCTCTGAGGCGCGGCTTTCGGTTCTGCTGCTTGCTTGCCAACCTATCTCCAATTCTGTGTCGTGAGGTGAGACGATGACGATTGAGCGAATAGCGCGCTGGCTTGAGGGTAACCCGGTGTTGGCGCCGTGGGTCTTGGTGGGGGTTGCGCTGGTACTCAACGCTGTCGTGTTGCTGGTTGCGCGCAACCTGATCGCCCGAGGCCTCGTCTATTTGGCCCAACGGTCGAAGACCCGCGTTGATGACATCCTGGTGAAGCATATGCGGCCGTATCGTTTTGCATGGTTGGCGCCGCTCCTGCTGACGTATTACCTGGCGACGTGGGTTCCCCAATGGACCGAAACGGCACAGACGCTTGTCCTGATTGCCATCCTGTGGCTTGTTGTGGTCACGTTTCTCGGGCTCTTCACGGCAATCAACGTCATCTACGAGAGTGGTAGCAGCTATCGTGGCGTGTCGATCCAGAGCTATCTGGATCTTGGCAAGCTGCTGACGATTGTAGTAGGCGTGATCCTGAGTGCGGCTCAGATCACGGGGAAATCGCCCATCGTGCTCTTGAGTGGCCTTGGGGCGATCACGGCAGTGCTGGTCCTGATCTTCCACGACACACTCCTCTCCTTCGTGGCCAGTCTACAGATCCAATCGCACGACCTGGTCCGCGAGGGCGACTGGATCGAGATGTCAGCCTATGAGGCTGACGGCATCGTGACAAACGTCGCGCTGCACACTATCAAGGTGCAGAACTGGGATAACACGATCACGGTCGTGCCGACGCACAAGCTCCTTGACACGCCCTATCGAAATTGGCGAGGAATGACCGAGAGTGGGGGGCGCCGGATCAAGCGCGCCCTGCATGTCGACCTCACCAGCATCGCATTCTGCGACTCCGAGATGATCGAGCGTTTTCGGAACATCGGCCTGATCCAGGACTATGTGGAGCAACGCATCGCCAATGTGGTAGCGCGGGGCGGCCGTGACGAGGCATGCACCCGGGACGTGTGTGCCGAGCACGAGCTTACGAACGTGGGTGTGTTTCGAGCCTACATAAGTGCCTATCTCAAGAGTCGCGCTGATGTCCACCAGGAAGGCGACATGGCATTCCTGATCCGACAGCTTGATCCTGGCCCGATGGGACTCCCCCTTGAGGTCTACGCTTTTACCAAGACAACGACGTGGGGCTCATATGAGGCAATCCAGGCCGAGATCTTCGAGCACCTGGTCGCTGCCGCGCCGGCCTTTGGCCTGCGGGTCTTCCAGCAGCCTACGGGCACGGACTTCCGCGTTCTGGCGGCGGTTGCCTGACCAAGCCGACGAGGCGCCGGGCGAACCTGGATCGGGCAGCCCGGGCGCTTCTGGCAGTTTCGGGTTCGTGGTGTACACTCGGCTTAGCTTACTAAGCGGGAGGCGGCAGCATGAACCTGTTTGAAGGCTGTCAAGGGCGGCAGCTGGCGGATGGGCTGGTGTGGCTTGAGGAGCCGCCGGACTGGCGCTTCGACGCTGATGGCCTGCACATTATGCCCTGGGCCAAGACGGATTTCTTCCGCCCCTATCAGGGAACACCGAAGGACAATGCGTGCCTCTTGTACACTGAGGTGACGGGGGACTTCACCGCCCTGACCCATACGCACGCCGAGTTGGTGGGTTTCGGCGACGCGGCGGCCCTGACCGTGCGGGCGGCCCCAACACAGTGGGCGAAACTATGCCTGGAGCGCAGTCCCATCGGTGACATCTCTGTCGTATCGGTGGTGACCAACCCATGGTCGGATGACGCCAACAACGAACTGCTCCCCGGCCCCGAGTGTGCTCTGCGGATCACGCGCCGCGGTGATGTGTTCGGCATACACTACAGTGTTGACGGCAAGGTGTGGCGTTTTGTGCGCACGTTTGGCCTTGCGTTGCCTGAGACGGTCATGGTCGGTGTCCACGCACAAGCTCCTTTTGTGGGTGGCTGTCACGCGACGTTCTCGTGCTTTGAGCTGAGCCCCCAGCCTGTAATGGACTTCCGTTCCGGAGAATGACGATCCGGTTTCGAGATTCCGATGCGCCGATGGTGTTCCCTACACAATCCAGGAGGATCAGGAATGTCAGAGATAACGAAGAAGGTTCCTATTGGCCTGCAGCTCTACTCTGTACGGGATGAGGTCACCAAGGACTTGCCCTTTGCATTTGAGTCGATCGCGAAGATCGGTTATGCAGGCGTCGAGCCCTATGGCTACAATGGGGAGAAGCTCGAGTGGATGGGGTGGGAGCCGCATCAGATGCGCAAGGTGCTGGATGACAACGGCCTGGCTTGTTGTGGGATGCACGTGCGCACTGAGGCGCTGATGGATGAGAAACTCCAGCGCACGGTTGAGCTTAACCAGATCCTGGGCAGTCATTTCCTTATCATTGCAGCCGACCAGGCCCGGATGAGCTCGGTGGATCGGATCATGGAACTGGCTGACATCCTCGATCGGACGGCAGAGACGCTCAAGCCGCTCGGGATGTGGACGGGATACCATGCCCATCCTTTTGACTTCATGCGCTTCGGTGGCGAGACGGCCTGGGAGATCCTATTCAGCAATACCTGTGCCGACGTCGTGATGCAGATGGACAATGGCAACTGTGCCAACGGTGACGGCGATCCGAATGGAATTCTGCGCAAATTCCCGGGACGCGGGCGAACGCTGCACATCAAGGACTACGGCGCCGGGCCAGATGCCGTGATCGGCGAAGGGCTAGCGAACTGGGACGAGTTCTTCGAGATTGCCGAGACGCTCCACCACCCGGAGTGGTACGTGGTTGAAGAAGGTACCGGGACTGGCTTCGATATCCCCCGGCGGAGCCTGGCAGCCCTCCGGCGGATGGGCAAGTAGAGCAAGAGCGACCAGTTCGCAGCGGTCTGCCGTACGCCTTTGATTGGGACAAGACCGGATCGGCGCGCGATTTTGCGCCGATCCGGTCTTGTGCGTATGGCGTCCTCTATAGCGCACCGCGAAGTAGCTTTGCCTTCTGCATCAGGTAGTACTGGAAGTTGGGCCAGCTGACGTCCGGCGGGACAGTGTGGTCGATGATGGGAATATAGCCGCCCTCTTCGATCAGCGGAGCCAGCGCATGCAGATGGGTGTCGATGGCCTGGGGGCCCTGGGCGAGGACGCGCTTGTCAACGCCGCCCCAAAGTCGCAATGATTTGCCGAACTGCTTGCGGAGGCGGACAGGATCCTGGTCAGCAGCCCGCTCCAGTGGCCACACGATGTCGACCCCGGCATCCATCAGCAGAGGGATCAGGCGCTCGGGGTTACCATCGGTGTCGACAGCGACGTAGCGCACGCCATGGGACTTATAGAAGTCGACGACACGCTTCATGCGTGGAAAGATGAACTCCTTGTAGGTGCGCGGGCTGAGCAGCGGCCCGGTCTTCATCGCCATATCTTCATTGAGACAGATGTAGTCCACGGTGGTGCGTTCCAGGACCGGGCGAGCCCCCTCGATCAGGAAGTCGGCGTGATGGTCCATGATGTCGTGGACGAGGGCGGGTTGGTCGTACCAGGCGTAGGACAGACCCGTGGTGCCCATGAGTTCGCGTGCCCACCAGTAAAAGCCCAGTGTGGTGCAGTTGGGGCCAAAAATCAGGGGATGTGTGCGCTGGTGCCAACCCTTGACGCGGAAGACGTCCCAGTTGGGCTCATAGCGCTGCGGGCTGGTGGGGTTGAAGCGCTTCTTGACCTCTCTCCAATCCGCCATTGTGTGCACCGGGAAGTCGATGAACTCGTCCATCGAGGCGCGCGTGCCATGCGCGCTGCCTTCCTTGAGCCCCTTGCGGACCATGCCCTTCTCGTCGCGGTAGGTGATGGTGCGGTCATCCTCAGCGAAGACCTCAACCTCAAACCTGGGCAGGGGGTCCCCACAAAAATAGATGAACTCCTTGGGATCCATCCCGAGCGCTGCTTCGCCGGCGAACCAGTTCCAGTGTAGTGAGGTAGGGTCGAGCCCCTCGGCCTCCCAGCGATCCAGGGTCTGGCCCCAGACGCCAAGCTCCCAGTTGGGTACGGCATCGACGGGTTGATACTCCATAACGGCGATGAAGCGTTGTCGGTGGTCCATCTTTCCTCTATGTGTATGGGCTTGGCAGGGGCTTGGTGATCAGTACAAAAGGAGCGCTCGAGAGCATTCCCTTTTCCCGGCTCATCTGTGACTTGTCGCACGACGCATTATAGCGGGTGTCCCGCCAGCCGCGATTGTGGGACGGATGCTGACGCCTATACTTGGTGGTGGGGGCTGCTGAGGGTACTTTGACCGCTCTCTGGAAGGAGGTGCACACGATGGGGACGCGCAGAATCCTGTTCTTGCCTCGGACGAGCCTTAGCCGGGATATCCTGTCAGGCCGTGCTCGGGCAACGCTTGAGAGCCTGGGAGAGGTCGTCTGGAATGAGACGGACCACGATCCCACCGCGGAGGAGCTGGCTGCTCTGTTGCCCGGAGCGGATGCCGTGGTGACTTCATGGGGATCGCCGGCCTTCACACCCGAATTGCTCGCTTTGGCCGACCGGCTGAGGATCGTGGGGCACGCCGCCGGGAGTGTGAAGCACCTGATGCCGAAAGAGGGGTACGATCGCGGTATCGTGGTGTTGAGTGCCGCAGCCGTGATCGCAGACTCTGTGGCTGAGTATACGCTCTGGGCGATGCTCAGCATGCAGCGGGATCTGTACCGGCACGAGACCCTGATGAAACGGGACCGGACGTGGTCCAAGAGTCAGGGTTATGCGCACGAGCTGTACCATAAGCGAGTTGGCATTGTGTCGGCGAGCATGGTCGGGCGGCGCGTCATCGAGTTACTCAAGCCCTTCGGTTGCGACATCGCCGTCTATGACCCCTATTTGGGTGATGCTGAGGCAGGCGCTCTTGGCGTGAGGCCTGCTGGGTTGATGGAGCTGTTTGCGGAGAGCGACATCGTGTCAGTGCACGCGCCGGTCACGCCTGAGACCCGAGAGCTGATCGGGCCGGCTCATTTCCAGGCGATGCGGGATGGCGCCCTGTTCATCAACACGGCGCGTGCATGGATCGTCGATCAGGCAGCCATGAAGGCAGAGCTGACGTCTGGACGCATCCGTGCCGTGCTGGACGTTTTTGATACGGAACCTTTGCCGGAAGGTGATGCCCTTCGTGATCTCGACAACGTCTTCCTTACACCCCACGTGTCGGGCCACACGATGGAGTCCCGGATGCGCCTCGTCGAGGCTGTGGTCGACGACATGACACGGTTCTTCTCCGGTGAGGTGTTACGCCTTGCGGTGACGTGGGAACGCTTGCCGATCATGGCCTGACCGTCAGGCTCGACTGTGGCTAGCCAGATACTTCACAGAAGAGGGAGCAGAGTCGATCGATATGGGAATTGTCTACTCAGTCTTCACGAAACCGTGGAAAACGATGGAACTGGCACGGCTGGGCGCGTTTGTCAGCGGTATGGGGTTCGATGGGATCGAACTGCCGGTGCGTCCGGGGTATCAGGTCGAACCG
Organism: Anaerolineae bacterium; assembly: GCA_034676785.1. Classification (GTDB taxonomy): domain Bacteria; phylum Chloroflexota; class Anaerolineae; order B4-G1; family SLSP01; genus PWVB01. The sequence continues at coordinate 10,198 of JAXDDP010000132.1, forward strand.
GAGACCGTCGCCGCCCTGCCCAAAGCCGCACGTGTTCTCGGCGAGTTCGGCGTCAAGATCCTGAGCGTTGCCGGCCCGACGGATGAGGCAACGATCGCTGCGTGTGCTGAGGCTGGCGTGCCCACGATCCGGGTGATGGCGCCGGTTGAGAAGGGCGAATCGTACCTCGAAGCCGAGGTGCGCTACCGACGGACCTACGATGCGTTGCTGCCCTTGTTGGACGCATATGGCGTCCAGTTGGGTGTGCAGAACCACAACGGGCGGTTTGTGGCGAATGCTGTTGGGCTCAAGCGACTGCTCGAAGGCTACGATCCGAGGTTCTTCGGTGCCGTGTGGGATGCGGCTCACGAGGCGCTTAACGGTAACGAGCCCGACCTGGCGTTGGATGCAGTGTGGTCGCACCTGTGCATGGTCAACCTCAAGAACGCGTACTGGCGGCGCACGAGTGGCCCGGAAGCTCATATGGCCACATGGCAGGTCTATTGGACGACGGGTCCAGAGGGCAAGGCGTCCTGGTCAAGGGTTGCCGATCAGCTAAAGGTCCGAGGCTACGCCGGGGTCGTTTGCCTTACGGCTGAGTATAGCGATGAGGAAGCTGTTGACCGGCTTATCGCCAGGGATATTGTGTTTGCGAAGGGACTTTTCGCGTGAACCGGGGCAACGCACCTATGGACACAAACGAAGTTGGCTCCGAGGTTGGCGCTGCTAGGGCTGGATGCGTTACCAGCAAAGTCCGTGTCGATAGCAACGTCGGCGCAGCCAGCAATGTCGGCGCAGCCAGCAATGTCGGCGCAGCCAGTAACGTCCGCGTTGCCAGCAACGTCCGCGTTGCCAGCAACGTCCGCGTTGCCATGATCGGCGCCGGCTCTATGTCGAACAAGGTGCACTATCCATCGCTGGCGTCGTTCGAGGATGTTGAGATCGCCGCGATCTGTGACATCGACACCGGGCGCCTGCATACCACGGCGGATCGCTATGGTGTCGACCGGCGATATGTGGACTATCGCAAGATGGTCGAGGAGGTCGCACCGGATGCCGTCTACGCCATTGGGCAGCCGCATATCTTCTATGATATCTGGACCTGGTGCTTACGAGAGGGGCTGAACCTGTACATCGAGAAGCCGATGGGGCTGTCGATCCACCAGGCCCGCTCCCTTGCGCATCTGGCGGAGCAGAATGGATGTATCACGCAGGTGAGCTTCCAGCGGCGGTCGTGCCCGATGGTGGTCAAACTGCGCGAGGCGTGCCTGGCGAGGGGCCCGATCGTGCATGCCGTCTGCAGGTTCTACAAGTGTGCCATCGATCCCTATCTGGAGGCGCGCGACCATATGATGGACGATGGCGTGCACGCCATTGATACCCTGCGATGGATGTGTGGCGGTGAGGTGGTCAGCATTCACAGCATCACCCGCCGCGTTATGGTGCCAGATATCAACTTCTTCGCCGTCATGCTGGAGTTCGACAATGGCGCCACTGGACTGATGGTGAACAGCTGGACCAGCGGGAGGCGTATCTTCGATGTGGAGATGCACGCTCCCGGCATCTGCGTCGAGGCGGAACACGAGGGCAAGGGACGGCTCTATGCCGATGGGGATACGGTGGGCCTCGAGTACGACAGCCGCGAGATCGCGGGCGGCGATGAGTTTTTCCAGTACGGGGGCTTCCAGGCGAAGAATCGAGAGTTCATCGATTGCCTCAAGTCAGGCTCGCAGCCGGGCTCGCACTTTGGCGATGCGGTCAAGACGATGGAAGTCGCTGAGAAGATCCTGGCGCAGTCGATGCTGAGCGGCGTATAGGCGGATGACGCGTCTCCTGTTGGAGGCTGTCATAGATATGAGGAGGGCGCAGCGCGGATACCCGCGCTACGCCCTCTCATCTCATACGTCCGTGGGGATGTCATATGCGACGACGCCCCCCCTGCGATCCCCGGTCCCGCCGCGCCCGGGTCTCGTGTGCAGAAGGTGTTCGAACTAGTCCTTGCTTACCGGCTTGACTCTGGGGATCTCGATTGGCTTGGTCGGGATATCCAACTCCATCCCCGGCTGAATCACATTGGGGTTCTTGATCTTGTCCTTATTGGCCTCCAAGATCTCCTTCCACCGGTCTGCGTCGCCCAACGTATCCTTGGCGATCTTGCTCAGCGTGTCGCCGCTTTTGACCACATACTTCCTAGCCATCTTTACCCTCCTGACATGATGTGAACACAACCTCAGTATAGGCCGGATGGGACGCGCTGCAAGCGCCCGGTTTCTGGTCTAGACGAGGACCGTATTCCCGGTCCGCTGCGACTGGAGCGCTGCCGTGAACAACCTGTGGCTGAGATGTGTCTCCTCCGGCGTCGCACAAGGGAAGGGCTGCTGCATGTCAGGACCGTGGACGAGCTCGTCGCAGAAGGCAGCCCACATCTGCAGGATGGCGTCGGAGAAGCCGAACTCGAAAATCGAGCCGGTGATGACCGGATAGGCTGAGGTATGGGGCATGTCAAGCATACGCCAGGCCTGCACCTCTCCTGGTGAGTAGGGCAAGTATGCCAGTTGTTTGGGGTTTTGAGTTGCGAAGAACGCCGAAAGCTCTGTTCCCAGGACGCGGATGAACCAAGTGTTCCCGTGTCCGGGGGCGATACGTTTGGTAGAGAGCATCAGTGGAAATGCCTGGTCCTCGGTCTCCACATCGCAGGCGAGGATTGCATTGTCCCACGTCTCTGTCGGGGTTAGGTCGCCCTCGGTATCAGGACGTTCGCTCACGATGCGGGAGAGCAGAGCTCTCACGCTTCGCGGCACCCAGCCAAAGCGCAAGGGCATGTGGAGGACGTGCAGTCCCAGATCACCCATACACCCATACTCGCCATTGGTCCTGAGCCGGCGTTTCCAGTTGATGGGCTTCTGCGCGTTCAGGTCGCTGGAGTGCCAGAACCCGGCTTCGACCTCGATGACCTTACCGAAACCACGCTCACGTGCCCACTGGCCAATGCGATACGCACCGGGAAGGAAGGGGAACTGAGAGGAACAGCGTACCAGTAACTCGGGGTGTGCCTTGACTGATGCGAGGATGGTCTCGTTAGCCGGGAGGTCTATGCCAAAGGGCTTTTCGCCAAGTAAGTGCTTACCCGCGGCGATGGCATCGACGTAGAACTGCGCGTGTAGATTGTGAGGCACTGCGATGTAGACGGCCTCCACGTCAGGATCATCCAAGACGGCACGGTAGTCGGTCGTCGCAAGCCGGACAGTAGGCACGTTCTGGCTGAACCATTCGGTGGATTCGATGTGCTGCGCACAGGCAGCCACGATGCGTGGCTCGAAATCCAGGTCCAGCAGGTGTAGCCACCGAGCGGCGGCGCTGGCGAACTCGCGCCCCATCAGGCCGCAGCCGATGATACCGAAGTTGATGATCCTTTTTGCCATAGGTGTTGCTCCTCGATTGGTTGCGTTGTCTGGGTTTCACCATACTTGGATCTACAGGTCCCTCAGCGTATCGTCCATCTTCCCGACCAGGAACTCCACCATCTTGTGGGTCGAGATCAGCGGGATCTTGGTCAGGGCTGCGGGTGGGCATTCGGCCTTGTAGGTGTGCGCGCTGATGTCGATCCCGGCTGCTGACAGGGCTTTGGTAAAGCGCACCGTCGTGTCAACGGAGTGGAAGAAGATCGCTGCGAGGTGCCTGCGGCCCTCGATCCTGTCCACGATTGCAGGGTAGCGACGTGCCAGCGACTGCAACTCATATTCGTAGGTTTCGCCCAGCTCTTGCGTGACATCGCGGTTTGCCTCTGCGAATGCGATCGTCACGAGGTACGCGAGCGATGCCAGCTCCTCCTGACCGTTGGTGACCAGGGCCCCGAACTGATTCAGGTTGTCAAGCTCGGGTGTGGTCAACACCCTGGAGGCCGGGTACTCCCCGCCCGGGAAACCCTTCCCGATAGCCACGAAGTCCGGTTGCAGTCCGTACTCCCGGAACATGAAGAGCTCCGGCGACCAAATGCAGGACTGGATCTCGTCAACGATGACAGGGACGTCGTGTGCGTGACAGAGCGCATAGGCCTGTTGCAGGTATGACTCCGTTAGCCGAATGCCCCCGTAGTTCATCAAGATGATCTCGTGGAAGAAACCCGCGACCTTCGTATTGCCCTGGTCACAGGCTTCCAGCGTGTGCTCGAAGTCCGCGATGTCATTGATGCCTACTGGTCTCACGACGAAGAGCTCGTGCTCGGACATCGTCTGCCCCAATTGGGGCCATAGGTCACGCATCACCTGGGTGAGCACAGTCGTCCCATGGTAGTTGGCCTTGCTCCCGCCCGCGTGGTCACCGATGACCAGGAATACCGGGGTCCTGCCTTCATAGTGTGGAGTGGGGAAGGATTCGTCCAGCCGGTAGAAGCGCGCGAGCATCATCTTCAGCGCAGCTTCCACCGCGAGGCTGCCTGTCTCGAGGTTGATGACACGGTTGAGCACGTGCGGCTCGGTCGAGGCGAGGACCCTGTCCAGGCCTGCCTGGTCGGCAGCGGGGATCCCATTGGCAAGGCGAACGAGCGTTTCCTCAAGCCGGCGTGTGAGGTGGCCGCGTGTGTTGTTGTGCGTGGCGTTGGGGATACCGAGTCGGCGCGCGTGGTCGATGAGTGTGTAGCCAGGGAAACTATGTCCAAGCGACGCGTGGTAGTGCTCGCTCTTCGAGGTGAGGTAGAGCCGTCCGTCCTCGCCGACACGGGTGAATCCGAAGCCCGTAAGCGGTGCAGCCTGCGTGCCGGATGCTTTTCGGAAAGACGCCGTGGCTGCACCGGGGCTGGAATGCGATAGAGCCGGGCAGATGGGCTCACCGATGAAATCCAGCAACTCATCCAGCCGGCGCTGGTACCAGTCCGGTGCGAAGTCGACCTTCTCCTCGGCGATGGCCTGGAGGTGTTCCACAGGCGTGTTAGTGACAAAGGCGCGCGCTGCGCAGACGGCATCGGTATAGGCATGTCCTGCCAGATCGGTCAGTGATAGCCGGGGGCTTTTCATCGTGTCTCTAGACCTCGACATAATCAACCCCGAGCAGTCCCGCCACCTTCTCGAGGGTGCTTGCCCAGTGTCCATAGGCCAGCGCCTGATGGTGCGAGCCTCCCGCCTGGCTGAAGCGGGTCAGAAAACCGGGTAGCCCATCGGGGCTTTTCGGACGGAATTTGTAGTGCGGCCGGCCTAGATCCGCCACGTAGGGGAAGTCCATGACCTCGCCCTCGGCGGCGACGAATCGCAGGCGGCCGTCCTGAACAGTCGTCAGGCTCAGGAGCGTGACGTCACCTGGCTCCATGCTGAAGGCCAACAGGAGCGGCGCCACCTTTAGCTCGACCAGGCCCAGAGTGCTGCGCAGCAGATGGATAGGCTCATCTCTGCGCGCCATTCTCCAGTTGCCCTCGCCCATGTGCATCATCAGCACGGCATCGTGCGCCGGATCCATAGAGAACATCTCGGTGAAGTTCGCGGCACCCGCGAGGTTAGCCATCAGTGCCGTAGCAGCTGCACTCGTCACATCGCCCTCACCGCCGAACCCGTATCCTTCAGCCAGGAGCTTCGCTGCGGCCAGGAACGGGAGCGTCTCCATCCATCCCTCTTCACCGACGGCCACGAAGTGGGCCGCGAAACCATCAAGACTACCCTCCTGAAGGACGGTCCGGAGCGCCCACTCAAGCCGTGAGCTGGCTTCGTGCTCCTTCTCGGTGATGCCGGGAGCGATGCTGAAGCGCTGCCGGTCGTCCTCCATCTGTGCTTTGATGACATCCATCGGAGCCGCCTGGGCTCTGGCTGCAACGTCGCGCATCGCGATGTGGTGGATCTCCGCGCCGACCTGGGCAAGGAGCGCGGTCTGGTCAATGCCGAAGTCGCCCATGCCTTCCATAGGATAGCCCAGGAGCCCAATGCGCGTGCGGCGCGCGAATCGCACTGCCCGTGCCGCCCGGCACCATTCCCCGACCTGTGTGAGTGCTGACTGGTCCTGATAGTGGCCGGTGACCAGGCGGATGGGGCGCCCGGCCCTCAGCAGTACGTTGCAGAGGTCCTGGACGCCGTGCATCCCGTGGTTCCAGAGCGTCTCATCGCTGGTTACCTCGGGCGTGATGGTCTGGAGTTGCTGCGTGTTGAAGATCACTATGGGCAAGGGCGTGCGCAGGAGCGCTGGTAGCGCGATGTGGCTAGGTGCATAGGTCAAGAGGACGACGATGATCAGGTCTTTGCCTTCTGCCTCAAATGTTGCGACGGCGCGATCGACCTGGTCGCGGGTGTTGCACACGCCGGGGAAGTCGACGTCCGCAAACGGCGATAGGGATGTCGCCAGATCCTGGGCAAACGCAGCCATCCGCGGTTTCAGGTCGGGTACGCGATCGTACAGTTCCAGCATCAGGCCAAGGAGTCCGACTTGTGCTTTTTCTACCATAGTCTCCTCAAGTTCGTTCAAGAGTATGTCTCACGAACCGCGGCGAAACGAGCTCTGTAGCGTGCATAGGCCGCGTCGTATATTCCGGTCACAGGGACCTGCGGTTCCAGCCGCGTTTCAGCCCCTCGGAACGCGGCAAAGCCGGCTGCAGCATCGGCGAAGACCCCCGCTCCCACGCCCGCAAGGATGGCAGCGCCCCGGGCCGCAGCCTGTCGTTCAGCGGGCACGACCACGGGCAGGCCGGTGACATCGGCGACGATCTGCGGCCACAGGGGGCTTTCGGCTGCGCCGCCGACCATCGTGAGTTCATCGACGGCGATGCTCCCTCCCTGAATCTCCTCGATGGCCCAACGAAGCTCGAAGGCGATGCCCTCCATGACGGCGCGAGCCATGGTGTCGCGCGTATGGGATATCGTCATATCCACGAACCCGCCGCGATCCAGCGCGTTGCCGGTATGCCCACCCGCTAGCGGGATGAAGCAGAGATCGTTGGCGCCAGGGGGGACACGTGCCGCTGCAGCGTTGACCGTTGCGTAGAGGAAGGCGCGGTTCACCTCATTCCCGTGGCTGTAGATCTGCGTTATCAGCCATTCAAACGATGTGCCAACGCCACCCAGTGAGCGGATAGCACCCCAGCGTCCGGGGACTGCATGGCAGCTGATCGCCATCCCGCTATCGAGTCCACGCTGGAGGTCCCGGGGAACCACGAGCAGAACCCAGGCAGTGCCTCCAGAAAGCAGCATCTTGCCCGGCTCCGTCGCGCCGGTCGCGACAGCTGCGCAATACTGGTCGTGAGCACCATTGACAACGAGGACATCTGCCGGTAAGCCGAGGTCCGCGCTCGCCTCCGGGCTGAGCCGCGCCACAGGTGTTCCAGAGGGCTGGACGGGTGAGAGGTTTTCACGCTGAATGGCTGTGGCTGCAAGCAATCCCTCGTCCCAGGTGCCGCTGGAGATGTTGAAGAGCTGGGTCATCGTCGCATCCGATGGGTTCATCACGTGTTCGTGGGTCAGCCGGGCTGTGATGAAGTCGTTGACGAACAGAAAGCGGTGTGCGCCAGCGAAGACCGTGGGGCGGTTGGCCCGGAGCCAGGCGATGTGCTGCAGCGGAAGCGTGGATGCTAGAGGCCAGCCGGTAGTCGTGCGCACGGTCTCGGCGCCGAGGACATCCCGGATCCGTGCTGCCTCATCGATACCGCGCGTGTCCATCCAGCTGATGGCATGGTACATTGGGCAACCCGCAGCATCGACCGGAATGGTCGTTCCTCCCTGAGATGCCTGGCTTAGCGCGATGATTGTGTCGGTGGGTTTGATCTGAGCGAGGACGCCGTGCGTGACGGACACGACGGCACGCCACAGGTCCTCCGGGTCCTGTTCGACCCATCCCGGTCTGGGCGTCAGCAGCGGGTATGGGCGAACCGCGGAGGCGACTACGGAGCCCTGCAGGTCGAACAGCAGGGCCTTGGTAGCCGTGGTTCCAACATCCAGACCCAGGAGCAGTTGTCTGCTATCAGCCATCAGCGGTACCTTTGGACCTAGATTTCCCCGGCCCAGGTGTCTGGTGCGTAGGGCCATCCCAGCGTGTTGCAGACGGCCTGCCACCTTTCTGCTATCCGTTCCTCGAAGAGCAGCGGTACGAACCCCAGCTTGAGGTAGACCTTCAGTGCAGGGAGGCGCCAGTCATCGGTCAGCAGGAAGATGCGCCGGTAGCCTGCCGACAGGAATCGCGCAACGACGGCTGAGCAGACGGCCTCGCCCAGTCCTTTCCCGGAATGGGCAGAGCGTCCGGCCACCCATCCCAACTCTCCACCGTAGGGGTGCCGCGGGAGTGGGTTGTGGGTCGCCATCGCCGTGGCCACGAGCGAGCTCGTGGGTGTATGGACAACCACATAGAAGCCGTCCGGCAGCACGCGTCTGAGGCAGTCGGTCACGCGCTGCTCGTCGAAACTGGTAAAGCCTGCCTCGTGAACCAGAGACAGATACTCTGTCAGGTCCCGATCCGGATCGAAGATGCGCAGAGTGTAGGCCGACCCGAGGCGCGGGCGAGGGGGCCGATTGAGACATGATTTGGGCCATACCATTTCGAGCTGCGGTTGGTCGTTTCCCATTGGATCCTCTGATGTGCTTTGGTAGGGTATGGAGCCGGCATCAGTGGATGCCGAACAAGGTTGCAGCGTTGCGGTAGAAGACGTCTTCCAGATCGGCACGGGTCAGGGCCACCGACTCAGCAGCCTCGCGGAAGGCCAGCAGCTCTTCATACATGAAGAGCGTGAATTGATCGCCTTCACCGCCTGCCACCTCACGCATATGCGGGTCGTTGCTTATGTCGCCGTAGAGGCCGGGCGGAACAAGGTTGATGTAACGGCCGTTCTCGCAGATGCGACGCATGCGCATGCACAGGATCGGTAGGTCGCTGCCGAAGAGGACCCGCTGCGGCCCGATGGTACGAACAAGCTGCGCCATCACCCTGGCGTTGGTGTTGGCGCTGATGTCGAAGTGCAGGTGGGTCCTCCCCAACAGGTCCAGGGCCTCGCCGACATCCTCCGGGCAGTAGGCGCGCCCGATGTGGGCCACGATTAGCCGGACGTTCGGATAGTCACGATCAATCTCCAGAAGCTGCTGGAGGTTCATTGAGTCGCGCAGCCGTGCCGGGCGTGGAATATGGAGCATCACAACCCATCCATGCGCATCGGCGACTTCCAGATGCGCATGGGGTAGATAGTCGAAGATGGTGATCTCGTTGGCCGGGATGCTCTGGGGGGCGAAGCTCAGATAGGGCTTCAGCCCCACAAAGTGACCATCGAGCACGCGTTGTTCCAGCTCCGGGGCAGACCATGCGGGCGTGCTGACGAGCAAGCCGGGCAGGGCGTGGGCAGCAGCCGAGCGACTGACGTAGTCATTCGTGGCCTCCAGGTCGATACCCAGGTTAGGGGAGCCAAAGACCGCGGGCGTCACGCGTTTTCCCGGAAACAGCAGGCGGTACGATTCGAGCAGGTCGTCGATCGAGTTTTCCTCGGCGACGCGATCGGGCCAGCTCACCGTCCGGCGATTCCCTTGCTCCAGGGGCGCAGACCCCATGAACGAGCGCAACCAGATGTGGGTGTGCACGTCGATGATGTCTTGCGGGAGGAAGGGCTCGAGGCGCTCCCGATAGACTCGTTCGTCCGTCGCTGTCAGGTCAAGGCGCACAGCGTCACCACGTTCGTGAATCGGGAACGTCAAGCCAGGCACCGCCAGCACGAGCCGAGTCCTGGCTGACGAGACCCGGCAGCGTCATATCCATGGCCTCATGGATGCCGACCGGGCATGGAATGCCTTCCACGATGCTGTTGACGAAGTCAAGCACCTCGAAGTAATCGCCGCCGCCGTGACCCGCTCTCAGTGCGGCTTCGGGTGGATTGCGCCACATCTCGGGGAGATAGGCCTCTTCGAGGGTTTCCAGTTTCATCCACGTGTGCATGTCGGGGGCGAGATCCTCGAGCCAGATCTTGTTGGGTTCGAGGGCACTGCGTGCCGACTCGTAGCACCCCCTGGTACCCTGCAGGGCATAGTTGCTCATCGCATGGGGACGGTTGGAGAGCATATCAACGCGGATCTTGATCAAGCCATCTCTCGTCGTCTTGGCCAACATCACCACGCTGTCCTGGTTCTCATAGAGGTCGC
>JAXDDP010000195.1:0-3278 GCA_034676785.1 Anaerolineae bacterium
GGTGCGGCGGATGCACCAAGCCAACCCGCCAACGGCATTGTGCAACCGGTAGAACGTCAGCGAGCGCCTGACATCCGGGTGTGGTCGGATGCTGTCGTAACCCGCCAGAAAGGCTTCCTCTGTGTGGGGCACTGCATCCCAGACCTCGAGGCTCATCTTGACGAAGTCGTAATCGGCAGAGCCGCCACGTGCTGACTCGAAGTCGATCAGGCCCGTGATCTGCTTGTGGCTCTGGATCAGGACGTTGGCGGGCCGGAAGTCGGCATGAACCCAGCATGGCCCGTCGGCGTGCGGTAGGTCGTCGCTCAGGAGACTGTGGGCCGCGCGGATGTCCTGGATGAGACCGGCATCAACGACACCGCTGCACGAGCGCAGCCAGTCCTGGAAGCGCTTGCGCATCACATCCCACCAGTCCTGCTCTGTCGGGTCGGTTGGCTCGAAGACCTCGCCATACCACGGAAGTCGATGTGTGTGTAGCTTCGCCAGCAGCGCGCCCAGCTCATAGGCCAGCCGTGGCGAGACAGGTTCCTCGATGATGGCACCCGGAAGGTGCGATAGGAGCATCGCGCCACAGCCGTCGTCCGCCGGTACCCAGGCGTCGATCACCTCGGGGACCGGGAGATCGTGCTGCAGGGCACGGAGCGCCGTGAGTTCTCGTAGCAACTTGTGACGCGCGAAGGGGATTTTGAGGATCAGGCGCTCTCCGGAGCGCAGCGTGACGCGACGCACCGTCGAGCTATACGACTCGGGCACCGTGTCCAGACGTGCACCGTCGATACCAAAGTATCGGAGCGCCTCTTCAATCGGATCAGGGTTCATGCCTGTGATCCTCCTTGCCGCACTACGTGGAATCCACACGAGATCTTCACATTGTCTTCACAGGAGCACGCTACCATTCCAGTTGAATGGATTATACGGTAGGAGTGTGGAGAAGTGGCCAAACCAAAGGTGAACTATTACGTAGATGCGGCGATCGCGGTCGCCTTCAGCATCAGTGCGGTGAGTGGGTTGGTATTCCTGGTGCCAGTGGGCGAGGGGCGTGGGCAAGTTCTTGGTCTCTCCTACAGGGCCTGGGACGGATTGCACCTCTGGGGCAGCCTGGCGATGATCGTTGGCGTGCTTCTGCACCTGGTGCTGCACACCAAGTGGATCGCCTGCATGACCCAGAGTGTCTTCGGCAAGCGCCGGTCGGCGCGGAAACCGGATGGCTGTCCGACGCCGGCAGCAAGCTATGGGGTGAGCCGGCGCCGGTTTCTGACCGTGGGCGCGGGGGCACTTGCGTTCGGTGGATTGGTCGCCGGTGGCAGTGCTCTGGTACGCGCAGCGGCGGGCGCGCTCGAATCGACCGCTACAGGGCAGTCGGACCCCGAAGGTGGGGCCCCCAAGTCAAGCGCTATCAAGGGCAGTGTTCCGCCGAACAGCCCTTCGACATCTGACTCAGTGAGTGCCGACACCTCAGGAGACACGGTGCCCCCGGCAGCCGAGGAAACCGCTCCCGAAGCCGCCTCTCCAACACCTGGTGCGCCGGTCGAGGTCGAGGCTGTCCCCGATCCGACCGCTACGCCCGAGCCTGCGGTACAGATGTGTGTCGCGTGTCCGCGCGGGATCGTCAACGATCCGTATCCCGGTCGTTGCCGCCAGTACGTTGACCGCGACGGCGATGGCCTGTGCGATCACTCCATCCCCAGACTGTGCGGCTAGGGGCGAATCGACTTCACCATCTGGAGGCAGGGGTTGGCCGTATCCCAGAGATCGGGGAACTCCTCGAGCGGGGTGAATCCGACCGCGAGGTAGAAGGCGCGCGTCCGGGCGTAGTGAGGATCCGGGTGCGTCGCGCTAAGCGTCTTTACCTGCAGAAAGCTGACCCCAGCGGCGCGCAGATAGGCCTCGGCAGCTGCCAAGAGCGCGCGTCCCACACCGTGGTGGTGCTCGGAGGGCAGCACACCCATGACCGTTATCTCCGCGGCGTGAGGGTTGTGAATCCGAAGTGTCAGGAACCCGATCGGCTGCTCGTCACGGACGGCGATGAAGGTCGGAAGGGTGTCGGTCTGTTCTGCATAGGCCACAGTTGCCTGCTCGATCCCGAACCACTCGGGAAGGGCGCGCAGGATCGGCTCGCAGACATGGCTCTGGCCCAAGAGCGGGCCTCGAACGGTCAGCATCCACGGGTCTCCGGAACTCCACGAGGATCAGGGCCGACAGCCGTGTCAGGCATGGGCAGCGATCAACGCCGCGCGGAGATCATCGGCGATCATTTTGCGCTTGCTCTTCTCGATGAAGAAGCTGGGGCCCGCCTGGAGATACGACGGGAAGACGCGGGCGCCACGCCACGTATAGATGGGTCCACGGATCTTGTATGTCGATCCCGCCGGGATCACGCGCGCCTCTCCTGCGCGGCGGGCGATGGCATTGACCGCCTTGATGGCCACGTCTCCCATCAGAAGCAGGACCTTGGTGTTGGGGAAGAGTGCGAGTTCCTGAGCCAGCAATGCAGAGCAGGTGTTCACCGTGGCCGTCTCGATTGCGTAGCTGGTCTTGGCGCACTTCACCGCCGTGGTCAGGTAGACTCCGAGATCCAGAACGTCTTGCAGTGACGTCACCTGAGCCCCCGCGTCCTGAAAGGCCAGCACCGTCGTCTGTTCGAAGAGCGCACCGGCCTGTGGGTGTCCGTTGGCGTAGTAGTAGTCGGCGGGATCCGCGGGCGCGGCCTCGGAGATCAGGACGATTCTGACCGCGGCTGGGTCCACCTCGAGATCGGGGACCCGATACACCCCGTGGTTGACGTCGGTGCACGGGAAGCCGACACACTGCACACACGCACTAACAGTGACCATCAGTGCCTCCGAGTGGTGAGCTAAGTTGGCACGTAGTAGCTGATTCATCGGTTCTGCGCCTGCCCAGTTTGCTGGGCGCGCCTGCTGCGGAACCGGAACGACCGAAGTCGCACCTACGAACCCCAGATACCGGCTCTACTGAGCACTAGGGTCGCTGGTAATTGCCCTGCTTGACCAGCGCGTCAATCAGCGGGACCACCTCGCCGATACTGGACACCTCGAAATACCGGCTGTGGCTGGCGGGTGGATCTTCGACGTGCTCGTGCGACCAGAGCAGATCGGAGGGAACGTAGACGCCGTAGCCGCCCAACTCCAACACGGGCAGGATGTCGGACTTCAGCGAGTTGCCGACCATCAGGAATCGCTCAGCGGCGATGTGATGCTTCGCTAGCAAGCGCGCATAGTCATCGTACGTCTTGCTGCCCACCACCTCCACCACTGGGA
>JAXDDP010000196.1:0-12388 GCA_034676785.1 Anaerolineae bacterium
GGCATCTCCACTGCAAAGGGGAAGTCCATTGCCACCGGCACGGTGACCGTCGTGCTCACGTCCACGCTCGTATCCACGTAGACGGTCGTGTTGACGGGAACGTTGATCCGCTGTCCACCGATGATCGGGATGTTGATCACAATGGGGACAACGCCTTGAAAAGGTACGTTGCCCTGAAAGGGGACCGTACCCTGGAATGGGAACTGGATCGTCTGGCTGATGGGCACCGTACCTGAATAAGCGATGGTGTCGGAGAAGACGTAGCTGAATGCCACCTCACCCATCGTGGCGTCGTCAAGTTCCTGGATCGCCGCATCCACAAGCCCCTGTCCCGCCTCGCGAACCGCCAGCAGGCGCTGGATGAGGAGACCATTCACGACGAGGGAGAAGACCGCCACAAGCAGCGCCCCGACAGCGATGGCGAGGGTCACCCAGAGAAGGGGCGACCGGTTGCGATTGCGCACTTCCTTGACCTGCCCCGGTGCTGGCACAGCCTTCGCCTGTTGGCCTCGCCCGGAAGTCTGCGGCGCTGATTCATCAGTGATGGGTAACGATCGCTCGGTCTGGCTCATCGCGGTCACACTCCCTTGGCTTGATCAACTGGGCTATGCTGGTGCATCACGCAACGGCACACGGCGCGCAGCTACCCCGGAGCGCCGGTTCCACTCCAGAGCGATCCCGGTCGCCACAGCGCTGTTTGTGTGCTGCCACGTCTGCCGCGCGCGCCTCAAGAGCCGGCCGGGACTATTCAGACGCGCGACCAATTCCCGAGCCCCATCTTGCAGCTGCCGTGGCGTCATCTGCGCCGGCTGAAAGCAGACGTGGTCCTGCGTGTAGTAGATGTAATCGTGCGGAAAGTCCGCGCACAACAGGCGCCCCTCGGCGATGAGTCGCTCCCAAAGGGTCGTCCCGGGCGTCGGCGAGAGCACATTGACCAACGCACAGTCCAACTGCGCGTCCAGGACGAAGGCTTCGATCTGCGAGAACACCTCGGGCGTGTCATCATCCAACCCGACGATGAAGCTTCCATAGATGCCGAGCCCATGTCTGTGCAGGGCCGCGATCCGGCTCCGATAGCCCTCAGCATCGCTGCCCAGGAGATTCGGCTTGCCCACATGGGCCAGCGCATCAGCATTGAGCGTCTCCAGGCCGACGAACACGTAGACACAACCAGCCCGCTTGAGCCAGGCGAGCAACTCCTCATTGTCGGCAAGCATCAGGCCGCCTTGGACTGCCAGCGGGCGCCGCACACCGCGAGCCACGAGCGCGCGACACAGCTCGATGACGCGCTGGGGCGCCTGCGTGAGATTGTCATCAGCCAGGAAGACCAGCTTGCGTGGACTCAGAGTGGCCAGCTCTTCGACCACGGCATCGATAGGGCGTACACGGTAGCGACGGTCGTAGAAGCGCCAGATCGAGCAGAAATCGCAATGGCCGGAACACCCCTTCGACGTGAGCGCGACCTCGGTGAAGTAACCCCGGGGATAGAGATCACGCCGGGGCTGGAGGAGATCCTGCAGACTATCGAACCCACCGTCATAGCGCCTCTGCAGTATGCCTGCCTCGACGTCAGCCAGCACCTGTCCCCAGACACCCTCCGCCTCCCCCACGACCACGGCGTCCACGAACTGCGCCGCCTCATCGGGCAATGCCGAAGCGTGCATACCCCCAATCACAACCGCGGCCCCAGCAGCGCGGTACTGCAGCGCAAGCTCATAGGCGCGCGGAGCATTCGGGGTGAGCGCCGTCAACGCGACGACATCCGGCTTCCAGGACAGGCCATCCTCGACGCGTAGATTCTCGTCAATGATACGCATCTCCCAGCCCGGCGGTGTGAGCGCAGCCACATAGCCCAGGTTGAGCGGGGGGATCGGGAACTGCGCCGGCCCCCGATAGGCACGACCATCGACAAGGTGCGCCGGGTTGATCAGCAGCAGGCGACGCGTCATCTACACCACATCTTTGCGCTTCTGGAAGATCAGGATCGCTCCGAGCAACACAGCATCGATCAGGCCCATGTTGATCCACGACCCAACAACGCTCGATCCATAAATGAAGCTGAACTTCTCCCAGAAACTCTTGAGCATCCCCTCAGCCCCGCTGATGGCGCGCTGGCGATCCTCCTGTGCATCCTGGTAGACGTCCATCTGGTCTTCCCAGACGTTCATGTCGTCTTCCCAGGTGTTCATACACGCCTCGATGTCATCACCCGAGGCCGTCGCCGAGGCCGTGCAGTCGTTCACCCCCTCACAGGCATCCCGCAGCCCTGTCCACATATCGCGCAGCCCGGACTCGCATTGCGCGAGCCCATCCTGATAACCCACAAGCGCCTGGCGGAAGGACTCGCACTGCTCGAGGGCCGTCTGGAAATTCTGTCGTGAGCAAGCAGCGTTGGGATCGTAGGGCAGCGGATCATGCTGACTCGGTTCGGGCTTGGCGGGTACCTCACACGTCTCGGCAACAGTCTCTTCGGATTCGTCGAAACACGCGTCGGGCCGCGGCATGTCCGGTGCCACCGGCTCCTGCGCTACCGCTTGCCAGGTGCCCGAGGACTTGACGGCATCCAGCACTGCTTCCTCGAGCCGCTTGTTACTGCGATAGGTTGTGCCCTCAAACACGCGTTTCGACGGCTTGTCCAGATCGAAGAACTCGGGGTTGAGGATGCCTGGGAACTCACCGCAACGGGTGAAGATGTTCGGCCCCATACAGGAGCACGAGGCCACTTTCTCATCGTTGGAGGCCTGCAGCCACTCGTTCCAGCCCCGCTCCTCCCCATCCACCGTACGATCCTCAGGCCAGCATGTATCGTCGGCAAGCTGCTCCCCGACATCGGAGAGCCGTACAAAGGCGCCAAAGGCCCAGCGCGTGGTCGCCGCAGCGCTGATGATGCGTCCACCGGGGATCAGGTCGAGCGGCATCAGCGCGCCAGCAAACAGGAACTGTGGCACCAACACCAGGATAACCATCAGCAGGGCCACCATCTGGTTGGGCGAGCCAGCTGAGATGGCGAGCCCCATCAGGTAGCCTGAAAAAGATCCAATGAACAAGGTGATGAACACACCCACCCATGCGAAGAGGTTGAGTTGGGGAGGCGCGTAGCCGACGAGGACCGCCTTGGTAATGATGAACACGAGCGCCTGATACAATGCGAGGACCACGCCCACCCAGAGCTTGGAGAAGACGTAGGGCCCGATCTTGAGGGCAATCGCGCGTTCGCGCTTGTAGATGTCGATCTCCTTGACGATCTCACGTACGCTCGCCATCGCGCCTACGAGGATCGCGATCAGGCCCATCATGAAGAGCATCGTGATGATGTTGAACGCGTCACCCAGTGCCGTGCTGAAGAGCTGGCGCCCCCACATGAAGTCGGCAAGTCCGATGATGGGCGAAAGGGCCAGCATCAGCGCCAGGCTCGCCTTATCCTGAGTCATGATGTTGAGGTTGCGGAGCGATAGGATGGTGAACTGCCGCAGAGCTGAGACACGCTTGGCTGGCCTCTGGCGAACCGCAGCCCGCTGCATCTGGACCGCGCCGGCCTGGGCGCTCTGCAGCCGGTCCACCACATACTTCCGATAGGCCTGCGAGGCACGGAAGCGCTCATCCCACTGCTCGGGTTCGCCGCGCTTCTCATCCTCCAGGATCGTGTAGATGTCGTCGAACTCCATGTCCTTGATACGTCGCTCGTAGTCCGTGCGGTACTGGTCAAAGTAGACCAGCGCCTCCTCGGGCGGGCCAAAAAAGGCCACCCGCCCACCCCGGACCAGGATAATCACCTTGTCGCACATCATCACGTTCTTGGTCGCGTGGGTGATCAGAACGATGGTGCGGCCCTGGTCGGCGAGCTTGCGCAGCAAGCGCATCATGTTGTACTCGGTACCAGGGTCCAGGCCCGAGGTCGGCTCGTCCAGGAAGAACAGCCGTGGCTTGGTCAGCAGCTCCACGCCAATGGATACACGCTTGAGCTGACCGCCTGAGAGCTTGTGGATAGGGAGATCACGGCGCTCCTCCAGGTCGAGGTCGGTCAGGACCTCCATGATGCGCCGGTGGCGCTCCTCAGGGGCTGTGTCTGCTGGCATACGCAGTTGCGCAGCATAGTCCAGGGCCTTGAAGACCGTCAACTCCGTATGGACGATGTCCTTCTGTGGCACATAGCCCATATCGTTGCGGAACAGGTCGAAGTTCTCATAGAGGTTCGTGCCGTTGGCGAACACCGTGCCGTGCGTGGCGGGACGGAAGCCGTTGACTGCATCCATGAGCGTCGACTTGCCTGAGCCCGACAGACCCACGAGCGCCACGAACTCGAGCGGCTGAATCGAGAGCGAGATGTCCTTCAGGAGGTTCAGGTCCTTGGTCACCCACTTGTTGATGCGCACCGCATCGAGCCGTACGCCCTCTTCGGCGAGCTGGTGCACCTGGCCGGCAGCCAGGCGTAGCTTCACGGGTCCGATGTGAACGACATCGCCATCCTGCAGCCAGGCTTCCTCGTCGATGCGTTGGCCGTTGACGAAGACGCCATTCGCGCTCTTGAGGTCCTTGATCCGGCGTCGCGTACCCAGGCGTTCGATCATCGCGTGGTAGCGGCTGACCAGCGGATGGTCCAGCGTGATCGCGTTGTCCGGAGAGCGCCCGATAGTGATCGTCTCCTGGGCGTCCATCGACAGCATCTGTGTTGAGCCGGGGACCGGTGGCGCCCCGGCCACACCAGGAGCAGCGGCTTCAGCAGCCGCAGGCCTGATTGTCAGGGGGGGCGTCAGGGCGACGCGAACCTTTGCAGCGACCGCGGCAGGTGCCGGTGCCTGGGGCGTGATCGGGCGCACGCCCAACGTGAACTCCTGGACCTGGACGGCGTCACTTGGCTGTAGACCCTGCGCCCGGCGGGGCGATAGCGGCTGCCCATTGACGCGCGTGCCATTGAGTGAACCGAGGTCCATGACCGCCACCTGGCCGTCCGAACCCACCATAATCTGCAGATGGTGGCCCGAGACCATCGGACTCTCGAGGATAACGTCGTTGTCATCGGCCCGCCCCAGTGCAACCACGGGCTTGAGTAAGGGATGCTCGCCGTGCGAACCATCGGCAAGGCGCACCTGAAGCACGCCGTAGGCGCGAGGCGCTGGCGGCGCGGGTTGTTGTGACTGCGGCGGACGACGAGAGCCACCCGGATCGCCGCCAGGCACGCCAGCGACCGGCGGCCCTGGGCGTCGTTCGAGCCCGAGGATCGTCGGTTGGCCGCCGCCGGTGGGCGGCGGCGTGGCAACCGGGTGCGACTGAGCTGCCAAAACGATCGTACACTGCCCGAGCCGCAGGGTGTCACCCGAGGCCATAGGGACCGGGACTTGTTGCGGCAGTCGCTGGCCATTGAGCAGAGAGCCATTCGTGGAAGCCAAGTCCGTGATCGTGTATCCGCCAGGCCCAACATCCAGGCGAGCGTGATGCCCGGAGACAAGCGCATCCTGGAGGACCACATCGTTGTCTGGAGCGCGGCCAAGCGTCACTGTAGGTCGAGTGGGGACGAACTCGCTGCTGCCCTGTGCGGTCTGGATGTGCAACGCCCACTGAGCGTTCATCTCAGAGTACTCCTCTCCTTGGCACTGCGGGGAATCCACAGGTCAGTATAAGAAGGTACCTGGCAGCGTCAAATCGGAATGCAGTGCCTTCACGATCCATGGCTTCAGCAACGCAGAACCTACTGGTCAGTCAAGTTGGTTCGGTAATTGACGCACGGCTCCGCCCGAGTATGCTTGTCAAGAGGCACTGTAGTCTCAGGGAGTGCACGGCGGACTCGATCCCAAGGAGGTTCTGATGAAAGATATCTATCCCCCCATCCACAGCAAAGCACCCGTGTTTCTACACGGCGGTGACTACAACCCGGACCAGTGGACCCCCGACGTGTGGGAAGAGGACATGCGCCTCATGAAGCTGGCGCACTGCAACGCGATGTCGGTAGGCATCTTCGCCTGGGCCGCCCTTGAGCCAGTCGAGGGCCAGTACACCTTTGACTGGCTTGACCGCATCATGGATATGTTGGCAGAGAACGGTGCCTATGCCGTGCTTGCCACACCCAGCGGCGCGCGCCCCGCCTGGCTCGCCCGCACCTATCCCGAGGTCCTCCGCGTGCGCGCCAACCGCCAGCGCAATCTCTTCGGCCAGCGCCACAACCACTGCCTCACCTCGCCGGTTTATCGCCAGAAGACCTACACGATCAACGCCAAGCTGGCCGAACGCTACGCAGACCATCCCGCCCTTCTCGTCTGGCATCTATCCAACGAATACAGCGGCGAGTGCCACTGCGACATGTGCCGTGCGTCATTCCGCGCCTGGCTACAGGCCAAGTACGGTACGCTCGATGCGCTCAACCACGTCTGGTGGACAGCCTTCTGGAGCCATACCTACAGCGATTGGGGTGAGATCGAACCGCCTAGCGAGATAGGCGAGACATCGGTGCACGGCCTGAACCTCGACTGGAGACGCTTCATCACCGACCAGACGACCGGCTTCATGCGCAATGAGATCGAGGCGCTGCGCACCTATACCCCGGACGTGCCGGTCACGACCAACCTGATGGGCACCTTCCCTGGCCTGAACTACTGGAAGATGGCACCGCACCTCGACGTTGTCTCGTGGGACAGCTACCCGCGCTGGCACAAGCCCGGCCCGGACGGCATGGCAGATGACATCGGGCTTGCGTCAGAGGTCGCCTTCGTGCACGACATCAACCGCAGCCTCAAGGGCGGCAGGCCCTTTATGCTGATGGAGAGTGTGCCCAGTGCCACGAACTGGATGGATGCCGCCAAGGTGAAGCGTCCCGGTATGCACGCGCTCTCGTCGCTCCAGGCTGTTGCCCACGGATCGGACACGGTCCAGTACTTCCAATGGCGCAAGAGCCGCGGCTCCGCCGAGAAGTTTCACGGTGCCGTGGTCGACCACGTGGGCCACGAGAATACCCGTGTCTTTCGCGACGTTGCCGACGTAGGCGCCAAGCTGGAGAAGCTTCGCGACGTCATAGGTACCACAGTGCGACCCGATGTGGCCATCATCTACGACTGGGAGAACGCCTGGGCCATGAACGATGCCCAGGGCCCCCGCCGGGGAGACAAGGGATACCTGGACGCCTGTAAACGTCACTACCGCGCTTTCTGGGACCGCGGCGTTCCCGTCGACGTCATCGACATGGATCAGGACTTCACGAAGTACAAGGTCCTGGTCGCGCCGATGCTCTACATGCTCCGGCCAGGTGTCGACGAGCGTATCGCGGCCTTCGTCAAGGCGGGAGGCACGCTGGTCGCCACGTACTGGAGCGGCATCGTGGACGAGAACGACCTGGTCTTCCTGGGTGGCTGGCCCGGTGGGAAGCTTCGCGAGGCGTTGGGCATCTGGGCAGAGGAAATCGATGCCCTATACCCCGGCGAGGCAAACCAGATCGTGCCCGATGAGGGTAACGTTCTGTGCCTATCCGGCCCTTACGCAGCCCATGACTACTGCGATCTGGTCCACGTCGAGGACGCCGAGGTGCTTGCGACCTACGGGCAGGACTTCTACGCCGGGCGTCCGGCGCTCACCATGAACCATTACGGAGAGGGCGAGGCCTACTACCTGGCCACCAATGGGGATGACCGCTTCCTGAGCGACCTGTACGGCGCCCTCTGTGCGGACCTGGACGTGCTGCGAAGCCTCAAGGCCGATCTGCCCCGCGGTGTCAGCGCCCAGTTGCGCTCTGACGGGGAGCGCACGTTCGCCTTCGTGATGAACTTCAACGCCCAACCGACCTCCGTCGACCTGGGCGCAGGTTCCTATACCGACCTGCTCACCGGTGAGGTCCTCACCGGCGTTGTAGAGCTAGGCGTCTATGACGTCAAGGTGCTGACAGGGTAACACGCTCTGCCGTCAGCAGTCAGCGACCTGCAGCTGCCACACAAGGAGTCGCTATGAACAAAGTTGCTCTGATCACGGGTGCGGGCCGGGGCATTGGACTCGGCATCGCGATGGCCCTCGCTGCAGAGAGGTGGGACCTGGCCATCATGGATATCCATCCGGATGAGGTGGTCCTGCCGGCACTCGCCGAGTTGCGCAATGCCGGTGCAGCCGTGCTCTATTGCCAGGCGGACGTGACCGATCCCCACGCCCGAGCCGACACGCTCGACGCGATCCGCACGCGCTTTGGTCACCTCAATGTCCTGGTCAATAACGCAGGCGTCGCCCCAAGGGTGCGCGCCGATATTCTCGAAGCCACCGAGGAAAGCTTCGACTGGGTCTTGGGCATCAACCTCAAGGGGCCCTACTTCCTGACGCAGGCTGTTGCCAACTGGATGATCGCCCAGAAAGCGGAAGATGCCTCCTTCTGGGGCTGCATCGTCAACATCTCGTCGGTCTCAGCCACCGTCGCCTCGCCCAGCCGTGGCGAGTACTGCATCTCCAAGGCAGGTGTCAGTATGGCGACTCGTCTGTGGGCCGCCCGCCTGGGCGAGTTCGACCTCCCTGTCTACGAGATACGGCCCGGCATCATCAAGACCGATATGACCGCAGCGGTGCAGGCGAAATACGACAAGCTCATCGAGGAAGGGCTGCTGCTTCAGGGTCGCTGGGGTTACCCTGAGGACATTGGCAAGGCTGTCGCCGCCCTCGTCCGCGGTGACTTCGCCTACTCCACCGGGCAGGTGATCCAGGTGGATGGTGGGCAGACCGTGCAGCGATTGTAGAAAGCCTATGGACATTCCGGGAGGCCCAAGGCTTCCGGAGGGTCCTTCTGGGGCGACTCTCTATGGGCGAATCGCACGCTCTTCCCCAATGGGCACCACGGATCACACCGGCGGAGGTTCGCCGCCTCTATGATCTCGATGCCCAGGGCATCTACGACGAGGACTTGATCGCTGACGTCGGCTATGGGCTGCTCGCACGGTGCGAGAGCTTCATCCGCGCCAACGAGGCCACCGCCGGCCGGGCACGATGCCCGAATTGCGGGGCCATCGTTCGACATCACGCCAACGAGAAGGAGCTGCTGCGGTGTTCCTGCGGCTGGTCGCTCCCGTGGAGTGACTACTTTGCGACCATCCAGCACAAGCAGCTCTACGGTGCTGAACCGGTGGTAGCGCTCTTCGGAGATTTCGTCGAACGCTTTCCCAGAGCGCAGACCGCACAGCAGCGGATGGTCTTGATCGACACGCTGCTCCACGGCTTCCACTGGTACGCAAAGACCGGCGAACCAACCCGGCCCGTGGCGGTCAACCTCATCGATCTCAGACTGGACGATGTGATCGCGTTTCTGGACGACCTGACCTATGGCGACCGCAGCGCGCCCGGCGCGCGCGAGCGCAAGGCTGAGTGGGACAGACGCATCGTGTACGCCCGCAGTTGGGGGAAGTAGCGGGCAGCACGAGCGCCCGGTCCCCGGCTCCAGGCCCCGCGTTGGACAGCGACGCTGCCATATGCCGCGCCGCCATGGCGCCACAGCGCGCACTTCTCGCACTGCCACTTGAAGGTATCATAGGTATTTGATCAGTACATCAACCCGATGAGGAGTCTTTCTCGATGAGAGCAGCCGTATACGAAGCCTTTCAGCAGCCCCTGTCGATCCAGAACGTTCCCGACCCCACCCCCGCATCCGACGGCGTGGTCGTCCGTGTGCAGGCCACTGGTATCTGCCGTAGTGACTGGCACGGCTGGATGGGCCACGATTCCGACATCCACCTGCCCCATGTGCCCGGTCACGAGTTGGCGGGGACGATCGAGGCCATCGGGCCTGAGACGCACCGCTGGAAGGTTGGAGACCGTGTGACGGTGCCCTTTGCGGTGGGATGCGGCCACTGCCCGCAGTGTCTGTCGGGCAACCAACACATTTGCGACGACTATTTCCAACCTGGCTTCACCGCGTGGGGCTCGTTTGCCGAGTACGTCGCGATCCCCCATGCAGACGTGAACCTGGTAGCGCTTCCCGAAGGCCTGAGCTATGTCGACGCGGCGAGCCTCGGGTGTCGCTTCATTACCTCGTTCCGCGCCGTCGTTGTTCAGGGCCGAACCGCACCTGGCGAGTGGCTCGTCGTGCACGGCTGTGGCGGCGTCGGCCTCTCGGCGGTCATGATCGCCCACGCGATGGGCGCCCAGGTGATCGGTGTCGATATCAAACAGGAAGCCCTGACCCTGGCAAAGGCCGTGGGTGCCGACCACGTGATCAATGCCCGAGAGACACCGAACGTCATCGAGGCGATCCATGATCTGACCGGGGGTGGTGCCCATGTCGCGCTCGATGCCCTGGGCAGCGCCCAGACCTGCCGTAACGCTGTGCTCAGCCTCCGCAAGCGCGGTCGCCAGGTTCAGGTGGGCTTGATGGTCGCTGACTACAAAGACGCCCTGATCCCGATGAACCTGGTCATCGCGAAGGAGCTGGAGATCGTGGGGAGCCATGGCATGCAGGCGCATGCCTACAAGCCGATGCTCGACATGATCATGGCGGGAACGCTGCAGCCCCGCAAGCTCATCGGTGGCACGGTGACACTGGAGCAAAGCCTCACTGCCCTGACGTCGATGACCGACTTTGCCATCACAGGCGTCACCGTCATCGACCGGTTCTAGATGAAACTCGCGGTCAACTACTCGCCTGCACTGGCCGATCTGGTGGCCTGCGGGCGCGCGGCAGTGGATCTGTATAAGCTTCCTGCGTGGCCGGATTTGGTCGCGCAGCTTGCCGTAGATGGTGCCGGTCCCACCTACATCCATTTCCCGCTGCTGGTAGGCACGGGCATCGGTGGGCCAATCAACACCGAGACCCATGCACCGCCGGATTGGGATCAGATCGACAGTCTCCTCGCGGCCACGGATACCCCTTGGGTCAGTGCCCATATGGGACCGCGCACCAGAGACCATCCAGACCTCGTGGGAACCACCCCCGAGACACAGGTTGAGACGCTGGTTGAGACCTTGGTTGCCGATCTGGGCCCGCTGGTCGCGCGGTATGGGCCGGAGCGCGTTGTTGGAGAGAACATCTTCGAGTTCTATGGCATGCACCTGCGTGCCGCGATGTTCCCCGAGGTGCTCGGGCGTGCCGTTGAAGCCACCGGGTGTGGCTTCCTGCTCGACCTCTCACACGCCCAGCTCGCCGCCCGTGTTCTGGGCATAGACCCCTATGCCTACATCGAGGCATTACCGGTCACGAGAATCCGCGAGATCCACGTTACCGGCGTTCAGCGCTTCGAAGGCATCTGGGTTGACCGCGCAAGAACCTTTGGCGTAGAAGAGAGCTTCATCGAGCAGGTGGCCGGTCAATATCTGGACCATCTGCCCATGATCGATGAGGACTGGGAGATCCTGAGTTGGGCGCTCGACCGGATTCGTGAGGGCGCGTGGGCCACGCCCCAGATCGTCGCCTACGAGTGCGGCGGGATTGGCCCACTCTTCGCAGCAACCACAATACCCGAAGTCCTGGCAGAGCAGGTTCCGCGGCTGTACGACATGGTGCACGCCGGCGACTGAAAGCGATCGCTAGACCGCCCGCCCCGCCGTGCGCAACACAGCGATTGCGTCGATCGTCACCCACGGGTTCATCCGACGCCGGCTCACGCCGCCCCAATCGACCAGCGACCCGCCGTTTCTGGGCTCGGTCGTTACATTATAGTGTCGGCGCTCTGCGGGGAAACCGCCATCTGGCAGTCGCTTGCCCTCCAGCAGGTCCAGCGCCTCGGCGCAGCGCGGATCGCCGAGCAACCCCATCTCTCCCAGCACCTTGAGTCCGAAGAGAACATCGTAGTGCCAGTAACAGGGATAATGGAGCTTCACAAAGTCGTCCTTGATCACGCTGTCGTCCGACTGACGCCGGAAGAGCTTGCGTTTCAGGAAGACCTCCGATGCTCTTAGTGCTACCTCTGTCGATGCCGTATCGCCCGTCACGCGCCCGTGCAACGCGAGTCCGCGCATCGGGATTAGCGTCTCCATGAAGGAGGAGTTGACGGCCTCCGCTCTCCGGTCACAGTTCCAGCCGCCGTCGGGCCACTGCCAGCGGCGCAGATTGCCTGCGAGCTCATCCGCGCGACTGTCGGCGATCCCCAGAGCCAATGTCGACCAGAGCGCATTGCCTTCCTGTGAAGCACAGCGCCGTGCCCGACCGTCGATGATGGGAACGCCAGGGAACCGCTTCCGGCTCGATGCCTCCTTGGGCATGGTCCTCTCTCGGATGTGTGCGGGGTCGAGCCACGTCTCATAGACTTGGTCGCGGAGCGGAATCAGCCGGGGATCGCCCGCCGGATAGCCAATGTCCGCGAGCGCAGGCAGGACCCAGTGCGCGCCGGTGAACTTGGCATAAGCATGACCGGGGATACGGCCGTCGCTACCGGCGATCGATAGCAGCCGCCCTGCACGGTCGCTCGCACGGACAGCCTCAGCCAACGACGCCACCTCAGGC
>JAXDDP010000133.1:0-2635 GCA_034676785.1 Anaerolineae bacterium
ACACACAGAGAGCGTCGCTTGCGCAACGCCCTTGGACGAATCCAGATGCGCAGCCAGTCCACAGTACTTGCGATAGACCCACATTCCATAAAAGGATCCTACACGGCAAGCCCATGCTTGTCAAACATGAGTCGGGGGCGTGCGCGTTCCAGCCTGTGCATACGCCCTGCGTACTGTGTTGACGCACCCGCGCAGCGCGTATAATGGAGCGACACTCACCCACGGTGCAGGCGTGCACTTCAAGTCGCCAGCGCGCGTGCTCACGGAGGCAGCAGATGCCGCTAACGGTCGGGCAGATCCTACAGAGTCGCTATCGAATCGTGTCGATGCTGGGGGAAGGGGGTATGGGCACCGTCTACCGGGCCTGGCACCTCGGGCTCAAAATGCCGGTCGCCATCAAGGAGATGGTGCCACAGCCAGGACTCGACCAGGCAGTGCTCGGCGAGCTTCGCAAGCAATTCGAGCAGGAAGCAACCGTCCTGGCCAGACTGCGCCATCCGCACCTGGTTCTGGTCATCGACCACTTCATCGAGAACGGTAGCACCTACCTCGTGATGGACTTTGTGGAGGGTGAGAGCCTGGCGGACCAGATCCGGCGGAAGGGGCCACTGCCCGAGACCGACGTGTTGCGGATCGCCAGCCACCTCCTCGACGCCCTGGCCTACTGCCACGACCAAGGGGTCATCCATCGAGACATCAAACCAGCGAATATCATCCTCCGGCCTACCGGGGATGCGGTTCTGGTCGACTTCGGCTTGGTCAAGCTATGGGATCCGAAGGACCCGCGCACGAAGACGGTTATCCGGGGCACGGGGACGCCGGAATACGCGCCGCTGGAGCAATACGGCAGTGACGGCATACACACAGGACCGCACAGCGACATCTATAGCCTGGGCGCCACCCTTTATCACGCACTGGTGGGACAGGCGCCCCCCACAGTCACGGACAGGATGCTCGACCCCAGTTCGTTGATCAGCCCAACCCAGATCCGCAAGGACATCTCCGCACAAACGGAAGAAGCCATCCTGAAAGCTATGACGGTCCAGCCGGCTGGCCGGTTCCAGACGGCGGTGGCGATGCGTGGGGCGCTCCAGCCAGGTGCCGTGCGTGGACGAACGCCAACCAAGGCAATCCCACGGACTGACGCCCATGATGCGACGCCCACTCCACGTAACACCCGGGCGCCCCTCCTGGCAGGACCTTCGCCAAAGAAGGCTTCGCAGTGGATATGGGCAGTCGGTGCGCTGGCAGCTCTGCTCGTGTGCGGCTTAGGCGTCGCCTCAGCCACCTGGCTCCTGAGGACGTACTTCGGCCCGCAGGCCTATTCGGAGGTCCCGCCCGGGTCAGCAACGAGGGCTCCAGAGGCCACAGCCCGTGCCCAGCTCAGCGCAACCGAGGTGCCGAACACGTCGCTGTCGGCGCAGAACCCTGATCTGATCATTTTCGAGAAGTGGTTGAAGGACGAGGATGAGGATCCGGACGCAGAGAGCTGGGGCGATCAAGTCGAGCTTTGGCGCGTGAACGCTGACGGCTCTGGTCTGAAGCGGCTCACCAGCGGCGACCGCTCGGAAGACCCTACGTTTAGCCCAGACCGCTCTGCCATTGCCTACTCGCAGTACAGCCCCGGCGGCTGGATCACGGTTATGGATCTGCGCAGCGGCGCTACGCGGCCCATCTACAATGATCGCGGCCTATACCCCCAATGGCTCGATCCGACCACGATCATCTTCGCGGATACCCGGGAGAGCGGCGCAGACAGCGGCCCTGGTTGGCACCTCATCCAAGTCTCGATACCGGCCGACGATGCGTCGATCTCGGGCGAAGCGGAGGTCATTGACGTCGGGCCCAGGCAAGCTTTCACCCCGCGGGTTTCACCTGACGCGTCGATGCTGGCGTTTTCCGACGTCACCGACCGCGACGGAGAGCCAACCGTATGCCTGATGGCCTTTGACACACGCGCGGTGATCGGGCTGCAGGTGGCGGGAGAACCGGTACGTGGGTACGTGATGAACTGGCACCCGTCGGCGGAGAAACTGGTGGTCTACAACTTTCCCGACTGCCTGCTCATTGACATCGAGGAGCAGACCGCCGAGGTCCTGGAAGGCATTGGCCAGTGTAACCTGTCCTGGTCCTTGGATGGAACCCAGATCGTCTATGAGTATAATCGTGAGATCTGGTTGATGGACTCGGATGGGAGCAACAAGCGACCGTTGGTCATCCTCGACGACGACTCACACCTGATGAACCCAATCTGGTCCAACTGAGGCTCATCGCGGTGTGGCGCCGGCTCCCGCGTCGGGCCTGGCGTGGGAGGCGACCCCACGGCGCCCGTCCTCGCACAACGGTGCACACGTCTCTGCGCACAGACAGCAAAGATCCCGGGGTGCGGCGAGCACCCCGGGATCACGATTCACAGCTCTGGCCTGCCCTAGGTACCCCGGAGAGGACTTGAACCTCTAGCCTTGTGCTTAGAAGGCACTCGCTCTATCCGTTTGAGCTACCGGGGCGTGGTGTCGTCTGCGCCGGCATCAGCGGCGCTGCTTAAGCAGCGGGCGCAGCCCCAGCCGGACCGTGTGGCCCGCCAGCACCCGCAGGATCTGTTCGGGACGGTGACCCACCAACGGCGCCAGCGCCC
>JAXDDP010000199.1:0-2509 GCA_034676785.1 Anaerolineae bacterium
GGCATCAGCACCGGTGCGGAAGGGTCGACCAGCCCTTCACGGAATGCCTCATCGGCGTAGTCCGTTACTGGATAGTAGGGCTGATACTGATACGTCCGTTCGGCCTTGGTCTCAAAGATTGCGCCCGTATCAACGAGGACGCCCCATTCCTGTAGATAGAGTTCGAGATTGGGCAACGACTCCTGAGCGACGTCGGCGGTATAGAGCAGTGTCTTGCCGTAGGCCCCGTTGTTATGGAGGAAGGCATCCAGCTTGCGCAGCGCATCGTCTGACAGATCGATGCGGGGACCCAGGAGCAAGGCTAGATCGTACGAGGCGTCCAGCTCATCCATAGTGAGGTTGATGACGGCGACCTCGTAGTTGTTGTCGGAAAGCAAGCGGGTGAATACCGGCATATCGGCCATGCCGTTCCCTGTGAGGACGGCGACACGGGCTTGCTCGTCACCAGTGACGTGGAGGATGGCGGAGGTCAACGCTTCCTCAGCACGCGATGACTGGATCGTCATCGTTCCGGCGTCGGTATAGGTGTAGTTGAACAAGTCGGCGAGCTGGAGTTGCTTCACCCGGTTGCCGCTCGTTACCAGAACGTTGCCCTGTGACAGGGTCAGGTTGGGAAACCTGGTGGCGAACGTTGGGTCGAAGACGTAGTCGATGTAGGTCAGGTTCACCCATGGCGACAATCGTGGGTACTGCTCAAGGATGCGTTGGGCCTGGATCAGGTATGACGACCCGGAGAAGCCAGCTTCGGTCGACAGGACGTAGATCGCCACGTCGCGCTCAAGACCGGCAAGGACCGTCCGGGTCTGGTCGCCTACCTTGTAGGCTGCGTTTGCGGTGAGATCCAGCGTCAAAGGTACCCGCTCAGCCAGCTGCAGCATGACCAGGTTCAGGAGAAAGGCCGCAGTAACGAGGAGGCCCTGCAGTACGACGAAGAGGATCCTTCGTCGCCGTGCAAGGGCCAGGCTGGTATCGCCAGAAGGGTTACGGCGGATCAGAGACTGTATTGCTTGCATCGGCAACGTCCTAGCCCCATCGTTCCCGGTCAAGGATGGCAACGGTCAAGAGCACGAAGAGGCCACTGATGCTGAGGAAGAAGACGATATGTGGCAACTCGAGAATTCCCAATGTGAAGGGTCTGTAACGATCGTTGAATGAGAGATTGCGGAAGAGCGCCTGCAGGAAGCGCGAGTTGACCACCAGCGCCATTGCGTCAACCAACATCAGGAACAGGCTCACGACGAAACCGGCGACGGCTGCGACGACCTGGCTCTCTGTCAGCGCGGACAACAGCATACAGACGGCGATGAGTGTGGCTCCCAGGAGGAAAAGGCCGATGAAGTTGCCGAGGATCGTGGGCCAGTGAGGGGATGCGTAGAATGACATCACAACGGCCTCGACCATCGTCGCCGAGATCGCGATCATATACACGGCCACTGCCGCCCCATACTTCCCCAGGACGATGCTCAGCCTTGAGACAGGAGCGGTGAGCAACAGCTGGTCTGTCTTCAGGCGCTTGTCCTCACTTACCAAGCGCATCGTCAACACCGGGACCAGGAAGAGGATTACCGGGAACAAGAGCTCGAAGAGCCGGGACATGTTGGTCGTGTTTCCGTAGAGGTTGTAGGTGAAGAAGTAATAGCCCGCGAAGAAGTAGACGGCGGCAACGAACACATAGCCCAGCGGCGACTGGAAGTAGGCCCTGAACTCGCGTTTGAGCACGGCCAGCATCAGTCTGCCTCCGCAGGTGGGGTCACCTGCCCCGTCACCAGGCGCAGGAAGACCTGCTCCAGGGACGTTTCGCCGCTGTGTGTGCTCAGGAGCGGAAGGTCAGCTCTGGCCAGGGCACGGAACAGGTCGACGCGGACATCCGTTGGGCGAGCAGTGTCAATGGCGTAGTCATAGGCCCCCGGCTCTTGCTGCGCCAGCACCGTGACGCGCGAGATCCCGGCGACCTGGTTGAGCGCAGCTTGTACACGTTCGGGTTGCCCCTGAATCCGGGCGACCAGGTGCTGCGAACCCCGCGCGGTCCGGCTGAGGTGCTCAGGCGTATCGTCTGCGAGAACGCGGCCCTGATGGAGTACCACCACACGCGTGCAGATGGCCTGGATTTCCGAAAGGACGTGGGAGGAGATGATGACCGTGCTTGTTTTCCTGAGGTCGCGAATCAGTTTGCGAATCTCGACAACCTGGGAGGGGTCGAGACCGGTGGTGGGCTCGTCGAGGATGACCACCTTGGGGTCTCCTACCAGCGCCTGGGCAAAGCCGAGGCGCTGGCGGTACCCTCGCGAGAGGTTGCGGATGAGGCGACTCGTCATGTGTGCGATTCCCACGTGCTCGCAGAGGGTGGCGAGATGCTCGTTACGCCTTGCCTTGACGCCCTTGAGGTCGCAGACGAAGTCGAGATACTCGCGCACACGCATGTCGCCGTAGAAGGCCAACTGCTCAGGGAGATAGCCAATGATGCGTTTGGCCTGGATAGGTTCCTGGCTTATGTCGTGGTCATCGATGG
>JAXDDP010000201.1:0-16752 GCA_034676785.1 Anaerolineae bacterium
TGCACGTCGTACAGACCGAGCTCGATGATCTGGTGCGGCTGGCGCGTCGGGTGACGCCGGAGGAGATCTCGGCCAAAGAGACGGAGATCCTGGCATTGTTCGACACGCCTGATCCCGGATCGGACCCACTCACACAAAAGCTCACGGCCACCGACCTGGGCAATGCTGCACGGATGGCGGTGGCCCTGGACCGGTTCGTGGCGCTTCACACCCTGGACGGCCTGGCCTACTACGCCAAAGGCGAGCCCGGCTCAGAGCATGAGCGGGTGGCAGCGAACCTCATTGTGGGCAACTCGCTGCTGATAGCGTCCGGTTTTCCAATGTGCGGCGAATCCGACCTGAAGACCTGCATCGCGATGTTGATCATGGATCGCCTGGAGATCGGCGGGAGCTTCGCCGAGTTCCACCCCGTCGACTTCGAGGAAGGCTTCGTCCTGGTGGGTCACGACGGCCCGCATGCTATCCAGGTGGCCGAGGGCCGGCCGGTGCTCAGGAGCCTGACGGCTTACCATGGCAAGCCGGGCGCCGGCGCATCGGTGGAGTTCAAGCTCAAAGAGGGGCCGATCACGATGCTGGGCATCACGTCGAACTACGAGGGTCGTTTTAAGTTCGTGATCGCCGAGGGCGAGTCGGTTGCCGGCCCGATACCGGCAACGGGCAACACGAACACGCGTGCGGTCTTCGAACCGGATACTGTAACCTTCCTACAACGCTGGTTTGCTGAGGGCCCGACGCATCACTTCGCGCTTGGCGTTGGCCATCACGGTGAGACGATCAGGCACATTGGGGCTGCATTGGGGGTGGAGAGTGTCTTACTTGGACAGAACTGACATGCCGGCGTCCGCCTATGCCGACTGGCCGAAGGTGGAGCTGCATTTCCACCTGGAGGGGGCGATCCCGTTGCCCACGCTGTGGACGTTGGTCCAGAAGTATGGGGGCGATCCGCAGGTGCCGGATCAGCATGCTCTGGTGGACCGTTTTTCGTACCAGGACTTCCCCCATTTTCTGCGGATCTGGAACTGGATGACCGGTTACCTGCGTGAAGCCGAGGATTTCACGACGATCGCGGAGGCCGTCGCTCGCGATCTGGAAGCGCAGCACCATCGCTACGTCGAGGCCTTCTACTCACCGTCGGACTTTGCCTACCACGGGCTCACGACGCAGGAAATCACTACAGCCGTTCGCCGGGGGCTGGATCGCGTGCGCGGAGTGGAGGTGGCGCTGATCGCGGATCTGGTGCGCAACCGCGGGCCGGAGCACGGCCTCCGGAACCTAGAAGAGATCGCCGAGGTTCGAAACTGCGGCGTCATCGGGATCGGAATTGGCGGGGCCGAGCATGACTTCCCGCCTGAGCCGTTTGCGCCCGTCTATGCACGCGCCCGAGAGTTGGGCTTCCACACCACCGCCCATGCGGGCGAGGCCGCTGGTGCGGCGAGCATCTGGGGGGCACTGATCGTACTGCGCGTGGAACGGATCGGACACGGCACCCGGGCGTATGAGGATCCGCGGCTCCTCCGCTATCTGGCGGAGACGCAGACTCCTCTGGAGATGTGCCCGCTGTCCAACGTCCGCACCGGGGTCGTAGGCGCGGTTGAGGAGCACCCGATCCGACGCTATGTGTCCGAGGGGCTGCTGGTCACCGTGAATACTGACGATCCGAAGCTGTTCGGTAACAGCCTGATGGACGAATACCGCCTCTTACAGGATCGTCTCGGATTCACATCGGAAGAACTGCAGGCATTGACCCTCAATGGCATCCGTGCCTCATGGCTGTCTGAGCCGCGGAAGGATGCGCTGCTCGCCGAGTTCCAGGCGGCTTTCGCCATTGCTCAGGCTAGGCCCCTGTGAGTTCGTCGGCCAAGCCAAGGTAGAACACTTGAAACTCATCGACATTGTCACCCGTGCGGCAATCCCTGAACCGTGGGCTGAGGGCGAGAAGATCCCGTGGAACGAGCCGGGCTTCAGCGCCCGGATGCTGAAGGAGCACCTGAGCCAAGCCCACGACGCCGCCAGCCGGCGCTTTGAGATCATCGACCGGCATGTGGCCTGGATCCACCACCACGTGCTGGGCGGGCATAGCGCGCGGGTGCTGGACCTGGGCTGCGGTCCGGGTCTCTACTCCAACCGCCTCGCCCGGCTGGGCCATACGTGCGTCGGCATTGATTTCGGGCCCGCTTCGATCGCGTATGCTCAGGAGGAAGCGGCCACGGACGGTCTGGCTTGCACCTTCCAGCTGGCCGACATCCGTGAAGCCGACTACGGTCAAGGTTATGACTTGGCGATGCTGATCTATGGCGAGATGAACGTCTTCAGGCCAGGCGATATTCGTGCGATCCTGGACAAGGCCGCCCGAGCGTTGGTACCAGGTGGCGTGCTACTCCTCGAGCCACAGAGCTACGTGGGCATCGAGCGGGAGGCAAGGTCTGGCCGCTCATGGTATGCAACGCCATCCGGGTTGTTTTCGGATAGCCCGCACCTGGTCCTCACCGAGAACTCCTGGAATGCCGAGAGGGCGGTTGGGTCCACGCGACACATCGTAGTGGACGCGGATTCGGGTGAGGTGACCTGGGTGGCTATGAGCAACCGGGCCTACACGAACGAGGGCTTTCGCGATCTGTTGCGGGAGAGCGGCTTTGACGATGTGGCGTTCTACCCGTCATTGACCGGTGACGCTGCCGAGGGCGATGAGCTCCTCGTCGTCATGGCGCGTACAAAGGGTGGGGCGCGTCTCTGAGGCACCGCCCTGCGGTGCAGTTCAGTGCACCCAGGGGAGCCATGGTTCCAGGGCGTTGTGCCAGAGGGTGGCGGCATCCCAGCCACCTTCTTCGTCGTTATAAGCCACTTCGACACCCATCGAGACCGTGATCCAGTACCACGAGAGATCGCGAACGCCTTCCATACGAAGTAGAAGATCGCGGAGTGTCGCGGCATCGTTGAGAGCAGCCAGCTCGCTTCCCGCCAGTCTGGTGGGGTGAAAGAGCAGTGACTCATCCAACACGCTAAATGAGGCCTGGTCAGCGGGTGAGGTCCGTATGCCTGGCACGGCCGTGAGCTGGTCGGCATGATGAAGTTGGAGATCGATCACGATGGGCTGGGCTGAACGTGCGAGCACGCTCTGCAAGGGCACGTTGAATGAACCCCCGAGGGTATCGTTCAGAAGGCGGTACCAGGACCAGGAGGGTTGCATAATAAGCCGAGGATCGACCAACTCCATACGAGCGGGCTCGCCAACCCCGGCTCCGGCGAGGTGTCGTCCGAGACCGCGCTCCACCTGCAGTCCTGTGGCCATCAGGCCCAGGCTACCGCCTGACAGAGTATCCGCCTCGCGCCGCATGAAGAGGCGGCCGCGTCCCGGCGTGGGCCGTCCGGAACCAGTGTGAAGCCACCACTCAGCGAAGGCGCGAGCGCTGGCATCAGAGGGGTAGGCATTCAGGTTGCGCGCGGCGGGCGCCTGCTGGCTGACAAAGGCAACTACGGCCCGTACGGCGCGCTCGTTGTTCCTGTAGCGAATCGCTGGTACTGACACGGCCCTATCCTACTATCCTTGCACCGTCGCCAACAGCTTGCGGGCGAATCGCTGGTTCTCGGCGGCATTGCTGTTCGGAGACCCTAGCGACGGTTCGCGACGATTCACGCTGCCGCGGCGAGAATCGCCAAGTTGGTCGGGTCGATCCGGCGCCCACCGGCGGCGATCTCGTGCACCATCACCGTGATGGCTGAGTTGACCGGCACGCAGATACCTTCTTCGCGAGCCCGGTCGACGACATAGCCGTTTAGGTAATCGATCTCGGGCTCGCGCCCCCGCTCGAGGCTCTGAAGCATCGAGGAACGCAACCGTCGGTATTTCAGCCCCACCGCGCGAATAAGGAGATGCTGACGGATCTGGATCAACCGGAACCCTCGTTTGCGTCTGTCGGGCCTCACGTAGAGGCGCGCGAGATCGAGTGTGCCCGCGACCGGCTCAAGGGTCACCTTGCACGCTTCCGCCGTATCCAGCACTTCACTAACGATGGCTAACGCAAGGCTCCGCGCGTTCCGGCGGCCGAGCAGGGCGCCAAGTGTCTCACCCGTGATGGCTCCGAGCGAAGTGATGGCGCAGTTGATAGCCAGCTTGCTCCACAGAGCACCCGTGATGTTCTTCGATATCGCTGCTGGTGCGGCAGCAGCAAGGACCTCTCGGAGCAGTAACACGCGCTCTGTCACGTCACCGTCGAGCTCGCCGATGACCGTTTCACCGCGAGACGTCATCTCGTATATCCCCGGGCGATGCATGGTGGCGCCCCAGCCAACGATGGCCCCAACAACGCGGTCCCTACCGACAACCGCGGCGACGGCGTCCTCCACAATGCCGTTCTGCAGCGTTACAACGTAGCCCTTGTTGCTCAGCAGGGGTGCCACTTCGGCTGCAGCGTCAAGTACATCCGTAGCCTTCATGGACAGCAGGGCAATGTCGAAAGTGCCCTCGGTGCTGGCCAAGTCGGGGCACGAGTCGGCGCAGATCGCGGCGGCCAGAGTGCGGCGACCAGCCGGCGTCACGAGGTGCAGACCGTTGCTGGAAATGGCACTGCTAATCGCTGGGTTCCGTGTGACGATGGTCACATCGTATCCGGCGCCCAGCAATCCGGCAGCCAGGACGCCTCCCACTGATCCACAACCCATCATCAGTATGCGCGGGTACGCTTGGTCTCGCGAAGTCATCGACGGCTCCTGGGTGCGATGTAAGGAATCCGGTGTTGAGAACAGCAGACGACGTGTACCTGGTGTAGCCCTGACCAGGTATGCGGGAATGTCATTGCCAGATGGATGTCTCCAGCGGCGCAAGCAACAGGCTGGGTTCCCAGCGCAGGGTGAGGGAGCGCCGCGTCTTGTTTCGATCTGGGACCTGGGTTGTCCACCAGCCTTCGCACGCACCTCCCTGCGCAGCCGTGCACAGGGCGAACGGTGGATCTTTGCGCTCCAGGATCAGGGTCTCGTGAACTTCGCCGTCACCATCCACTACCGCGATCTCCAGCGGGCTGAAGATCGTGCTGTTTGTGCCTATCGGCAAGCCGACGATGTAGAGCGATAGGTAGATCTCACCCTTGGCTAGCTCAAAGCCATTGAGGCTTGTGTCCCAGGAGATCTCCCTTACGCCAATCGCCCTACTGCCGCTGACAAGCCATTCGCTCGCGCCCGCATTGGGTGGAAGTAGCGAGGGCGAGGACTCCGGGCTGGGCGCGGGCTGCGTTGATGAGGAAGTTGGCGTCGGGTCCGTGTTCGGAGTCGGATCGGTACCGTTTGAGACGGAGATATCGATGAACAGATGCGGCCCAAAGCACGTCGTACCAGAAGCACAGAGCTGCCAGTCACCACGATAATCCCCTGGTTGTGACGGCGCAGAGAGGGACAATGAGAGCTCGGCCACCTCGCCTGGTTCTGCCGCTGGCACAGACGCCGATAAGGCTCCACCCATCGGGTCGCCGGAGACGAAGCGAAGCTGGTAGGTCTCATCCCAGGGGCACGTGCCGCTATTCTGGACACGCCAGACCTTCAGGAAGGGTGTGTCAGCACCAAGAACCGTGCCGTCAGGAATCGTGACATCGTCAAGGAAGTGAGCATCCGGCTGGCAGTCAGTCAGCGTTGAAGTCGGGGGCTGACTGGGGACGGGAGGTGAGTCCGTTACAGACATCATGGTTCCCCATGGTATCGTGGCGTCAGGCTCATGCCTGTCGCGGGTCAGAGCCTGGAAGGCCAGAAAGGTGATGGCGACACATACTAGCACGAAGACGCCAAGCGCCGCGATCAGCCATCCTGTGTGCCTCGTCGAGCCTTCACCTGCCTCGTCGACACCGCTCTGCAACTCTCTACGTTCAGTATCGATAGTCCACCATCCGATCAGGGCCAGGCCCGCGGCCTGCCCGGGCACGCAGTGCATCAGCCCACAGTATACCGGTGCGAAGTCTCTAAGGAACTGGTTCGGGAGGCGCAGCAGTTAGCTGATTGCTGCTTTCG
The DNA here is from genome assembly GCA_034676785.1 of Anaerolineae bacterium. Taxonomy (GTDB): domain Bacteria; phylum Chloroflexota; class Anaerolineae; order B4-G1; family SLSP01; genus PWVB01. The sequence goes on from JAXDDP010000201.1 coordinate 5,992, forward strand.
CCAAGGCAAGCCAGCACAAAACAACACCGTGGCTATTATACTCGCTAATAGGATTTCGATAGGTTGGCCGCAAAGCACACTCAGCAGTACACTTGTGCCAATAGGCCAAGACCGGAGTAGACCGTGGGTTATCCAGACAACAGCGCTGTGAGCCGACTTAGCCAGAAGGCATGGCGTAGCGAATCGACCGGTGTGACCGGGGCGGGTTCGTGAAGCCGATCCGCTCTCTCACGCCCTGGCTGCTCCGTGTGTGGCAGCATATCCCGGGCAGGGTCCAGGGCCTCATCGAGTGGTGGCTCCTCCCCAAGTTCCTTGTGGGAGCGATGGCGGTCGTCCTGGATGCCGATGGGCGCGTGCTGCTGTTCCGGCACACCTATCGGAGTGACTATCCGTGGGGCATACCTGGGGGGTGGCTGAGGGTGGGTGAGGACCCGATCGACGGCGTCGAGCGGGAGATCTATGAGGAGTCAGGATTCCGCATCAGAGCCCTCCATCCTCTGGTGGTTGGCGGGGATAAATCCCTCCGGCGACTTGACCTGATCTTCCTTTGTGTCCTCGAGGGGGGGACGTTCCGTGCCAGTGCCGAGGTTTCGGACGCGGCTTTCTTTGCGCTCGACGAGCTTCCCGGGCGCGTGGAGCCGTTCCACGTTCAGGTGGCAGCCTACGCACGTAAGGTGGTCGCTGGGGAAGTAGCGGGCCAGCCACGGGCTCCAGCTTTGGTTGCCCATAGTGGCAAAGCGTGTAGAATAGATTAGGCAAGCCTGACGGCCCGGTCTATCACTCACCCAGACGTGGCACCTCGCTGATCCCCTCCGGTAGGCCAGGCCAGAGCATCTTGCACTGGTGTTTGCCTTGGTTCTGTGTGCGTCAGGAGGTAGGTTTTTGGCACCCGGCGTTCTCTTGCTCAACGCGAGCTATGAGCCGCTCGACATCATACCCTTGAGGCGCGCGGTATCGCTTCTGCTGCGAGACCGGGTGGAAGCCGCCTGCGCTGAGTCGGTGACTCTGCGCGGTGCGACAACCACCTGGCACATTCCCACGGTGATCCGCCTGCGCTACTATGTCAGCGCGCCGCGCCGTGGTGTGACGTGGAGTCGAGAGGCCGTCCTGCGTCGTGATCACTTCACTTGCGCCTATTGTGGCGTCCAGGTCGGGCAGCGACACAATGGGCGGATCTATGACCGTCAGCACTTCACGGTTGACCATATCTTGCCGGTGAGTCGCGGCGGGCGGAACACGTGGGGTAACACGGTGTGTGCTTGTCAGACCTGTAACCAGCGGAAGGCCAACCGGCTGCCCCATGAGGCCAACATGCGCTTGCGTTGGGAGCCCAAAACGCCGCGTGCGCGGTATATCGTGGCGTCGGGTGACATTCCCGCGACCTGGAAGGCCTACCTCGAAGTGTAGTCTGCGATGGCATCGGGGGTGGGTCTGGTCGGCCCCGAGAGGCTTTGCCCCTCGGGGCCGACTCATTGGTGAGGCTCCGCTGGTAGAGAGCGGTCAACGGACTAGAATGGATCTGATTGCGGACCACAGGACCTGATGCAACGAGGGGGCCGATCGGTGGGAGCTTTTCGAGGTGGATGGGGCGCGATGCTGCGCGGTGGTGATGGTGACGCCAGGCCCAAGATCAGCAGGGCGCTCATCGTCCGTGTTGCGCGCTTCGCGCGCCCATACTGGGGGACCGTCGGCTTGTTGATGGTAGCGATCACCGCATCATCGCTGCTCGATCTCGTCCCTCCTCTGTTGTACCGCCAACTCGTTGATAAGGTCCTGCCCGACAAGGATCTGGCGGGACTGAATCTGCTGGCTGTGGGCCTGATTGGCGTGCCGATTATCGGGCGCGCTATTGGCATCGGACAGTCCTACCTGGGCGCGCGGGCCGGAGAGAGCATTATCCGTGATTTGCGTCTGTCCCTCTACGAACATCTCCAGGCGATGAGCTTACGCTTCTTCACCCACACCAAGACCGGGGAGCTCATGTCGCGCCTGAATAACGACGTCAGCGGCGCACAACACGCAGTGACCGGCACGCTCGTCAACCTCGTGTCGAACGTTGTGTCGCTCGTGTCAACGCTGCTCGTCATGGTCTCCCTCGATCTCCGCCTGACCCTGATAGGTGTGGTGATCCTCCCCTTGCTGATGCTGCCGGCGCGCACCATTGCCAGGCGGTTGCGCGAGATCACGCGCAACTACCTGGATGCCAACGCCAGGATGGGCGCCCTTATGAATGAGACGCTGAACGTCAGCGGCGTCTTGCTCGTAAAGGTCTTCGGTCGTGCCAAGGACGAAAGCCAGCGGTTCGCGGAGTGCGCAACCGAGGTACGCGATATCTCGATCCGGCGATCGATGACCTCGCGTTGGTTTTTCGCCGGTCTCGGCCTGACCGCGTCACTGGGCACGGCGCTGGTGTTCTGGGCTGGTGGTCATTATGTTCTGCGCGACGCGCTGACAGTCGGCACCATCATCGCATTTAGCAGCTATCTGGGGCGGGTCTACCAGCCGCTGACCGCTCTCGCGAATACCCAGGTAGAGTTCGCGACCAGCCTCGTGAGCTTCGAGCGCGTGTTCGAGATACTCGATCTTCCCATCGAGATCGGCGATCGACAGGGCTCGATGGCACTCGATCAACCTTCAGGACACGTCCGATTCGACCACGTCTGGTTCCGGTATGAGCATGGGGAAGGCGTGCCCCAGATCGGCAGTGTTCGTCGCTATGGTGGTCGCCGTGGTGGGGTGGATCAGGAGTATGTGACGAAGAGTGGACTCATCGTCGAGAACGAGGCCGGGTCGGGCTCGGAAGGCGATGACGCAGGGGACGAAGAGTCACGATGGATTCTACAGGATGTCAGTTTCACCGTTGAGCCAGGGCAGCTGGCAGCACTGGTTGGGCCGAGCGGTGCCGGAAAGACCACGATCACCTACCTCTTGCCAAGGCTGTACGACCCGATCGAAGGCCGGATCCTGATCGATGGGATCGACATCCGTGATGTGCAGTTGTCCTCACTCGCATCGGCGATGGGAATGGTGACTCAGGAGACCTACCTGTTCCACGACACGTTACGAGCCAACTTGCAGTATGCCAGGCCAGATGCGACCGATAGTGATCTGGTGGCGGCGTGCACGGCAGCCAACATCCACGACTTCATCGTCCGGCTGCCAGCGGGCTATGACACGATCGTTGGTGAGCGCGGTTACCGGCTGTCTGGTGGCGAGAAACAGCGCGTGGCGCTGGCGCGTGTGATTCTCAAAGACCCCCGGGTGCTGATTCTGGATGAGGCGACAAGCCACCTCGATTCGGAGAGTGAGGCGCTGATTCAGGAGGCTCTGGAGCGGATCATGAAAGGCCGCACCAGCCTCGTGATCGCGCACCGGCTCAGCACTGTGTTGTCTGCAGATGTGATCTTGGTGCTCCAGCACGGGCGGATTGTCCAGCGGGGTAAGCATGAGACATTACTGGCCGAAGCCGGGCTCTACCGGCAGTTATTCGAGCGCCAGTTTGCTGCAACCAGACCTGGACAGGCACCGCAAGCCTGAGCTGCTGTTCTGTTGGATGGCATTAAGGAGGTGGCGCCCATGCGTTTCTACGACTGCAATGCTTTCTTCGGCCTACCGGCCCAACGCCCGCTCGCACCCGTGGCGCAGTCAGAGGACCTCCTCGCTGAGATGGACATCGCTGGTGTGGACGAGGCCCTGGTGTGGCATGTCGCCCAGCACGATGTGGCGCCTCAGATCGGCAATGGGCTGCTTGCGCGGGCGATCGCCCCGCACAACCGGCTCACCGGGTGCTGGACGGTTTTGCCGAACCAGGCCCACGAGTTTCCGGAACCAGAGGCGCTGTTCGAGCAGATGAAAGAGGCTCGCATCGCAGCGTTGCGGGCTTTCCCGGATTCGCATCGGTTCCTGCTCAACGAAGTCTCTATGGGCGAGCTGCTGGGCGCGATGGCAGAGCGCCGGGTACCCATGCTCTTGTCGCTTCGCCGGGGATGCACGTGGACCACGATCTACAGCCTGTTGGCGTCTTTCCCGACGCTGACGTGCGTGATCTGCGACCACGGATGCTGGGGAGAAGATCGTCAGTTTCGGCCGCTGCTCGAGCGGTATCCCAACGTGTATGTCGACACCGCGCAGTACCTTCTCGATGGGGGGATCGAGGCCCTCGTCGCTGACTATGGTCCTGAGCGGCTGCTGTATGGCAGCGGATTCCCTGAGTCGCACTTCGGAGGAATGATGATGGCTCTGAAACACGCTCGGGTTGATGCCGAAGCGAAGACGGCGATCGCGCACGGCAATCTGGAGCGTCTCCTGAAGGAGGCGTGGCTATGATAGGTACGATGGTAAGTAGGTCGCCCCTGGCGCGTGAGTTCTGGGAGAAGGGACATTCCGTCTCCTGTCCCATCTACGATATGCATGGCCACATGGGGCCCTATCACTCGATATACTTCCCCCGGGGAGAGGCACCGGACATGGTCCGGACGATGGATGAGGCCGGTGTGAGACTGCTGCTCTTCTCGCATCACGCTGCGCTCAACTCTCCGGACCTGGGCAACCGCCTCAGCATCGAGGCCGTGCGTCGCTTTCCCGACCGGCTTCGCGCCTACTGTGTGATCAACCCGAACTATCCTGAGCGGGCTGCGCAAGACTTGGTCGCGTTTGACGGTCTGTATCCCGACGTCTTTGTAGGGCTCAAGTTCCTCTCGGACTATCATAGGATAGCCCTGACCGATGATAGATACCGCCCGGCTTGGGAGCATGCTGATGCCCGGGGTCTGCTGGTGCTGGCTCACACATGGGGAGGCAGCGCTTACGATGGTGAGGAAGTCGTAGCGCGTGTGGCAGAACGCTATCAGCGCGTCAAGTTTCTGCTGGGGCACTCCTGTCACGGGACATGGGATGCTGCGGTAGCCCTGGCAAGGGCATTCCCGAATGTCTATCTGGAGCTTACGGCAGTCTTCGACGACCGGGGCGCGATCGAGAAGCTGGCAACCGGGGCCGGGTCGGATCGGCTGCTGTTCGGCACCGATCTCCCATGGTTTGATCCTCATCATGCCATCGGCGTTCTGATGAACGCGGATGTCTCCGACGAAGACCGGCACAACATCTGTCACCGGAACGCCGAACGGCTGTTGGGCGCAATCCTGCCTGAACTCGTGATGATAGGGACCTAGTCTGGTGTGGTACAATGGCAGCTGGTCATAGGGCCGCCAGGAACCAGCGATTGTGACGAAACGTCTTAGTCTCCATCCCTATATTAGGGCGCTCCGGCGCGATCCCCTGATCCTACCATTCTTTGTACCGACGCTAGCGGTTGCCCTGGCCCTCGGATTGCTCACGCCGGTTCTGCCCTATTACGCTGAGACTTTCGGTGTGTCTTACGGTTGGGTCGGAGTCCTCACCGCTGCCCAGGCGCTCGGAACACTTCTGACGGATCTCCCAAGTGGCCTGCTCATCAGCCGGCTGGGTCATCGACGGGCGATGGTCCTGGGGCTCGCCATCGGCACAGTAGCCTCGGCCGGGCTAGCTTGGGCTGGCTCGATCGCTGTGGCCCTTGTATTCCGCCTTGTTTCCGGGATCGGCTTTTCGCTATTCGGCATCGCGCGCCACGCTTACTTCACTGAGTACTCGAAGGTGTCCAGTCGGGGCCAATCGCTGGCCCTCTTCGGCGGATTGGTCAGAGTTGGACAGTTTGTGGGCCCAATGTTGGGTGGCGCGTTGGCTGCAGCGTCAGGTTTCCGGGTGCCCTTTGTGGTTTCCGCCATACTCTGTGTACCTGCCCTGCTATGTGTCGCCCTCTTCACGGCCGATCGTTGCCAACCAGACAAGCTATTGGTGCCAGTGACGTTGCCTGGAGAGCGCGGCGCCTTCGGTGGACGGTTCTGGGCACTGCTAGGTGACAGGGCTGGCGTCCTGGTGCCGGCGGGTATCGGCCACGTCTTCGCTCAGGTGATCCGATCGGGGCGCAACACCATCATCCCGTTGTACGCTGCGGGCGCACTCAGCCTGGACGTGGATAGTGTGGGCATGCTGATGGGCATTGCTGCGGCTGTGGAGATGGTTATGTTCGCACCTGCGGGCTGGTTGATGGACCACTTGGGACGTAAGGCTGCTATCGTGCCGAGTTTCGCTATACAGGCTGTTGGTATGGCCTTGGTCCCTCTAACAGGTGGTTTTGCCGGGCTCCTTGCCTGCGCGGCCGCCATCGGGCTGGGCAATGGGCTGAGCTCCGGGGCTATGATGGTGCTGGGGAGCGATCTGGCGCCTCCAGGAGCGCGAAGCGAGTTTCTCGGAGTCTGGGCCCTGATTGGCGACGCGGGTGGCACAGGGGGGCCCGCCATTGTAGGATTTGCAGCCGATGCGCTGAGCTTGCCTGTGGCGGCATTGTCAATGGCCCTCGCGGGGCTGGCGGCAGCGCTTACGTTTGGAGTGTTTCTACCTGAGACGTTGCAGCGCCGCGATGGTGCGCCGCTCACGCTATCGACGGCGAACTTCAACCAGAGAAGAAGGTGAAAGAGCATGGGGGTAACGGCGATCATGATCGGTCTGGTGTCGGCAGGGGTGGTCATTGCCCTGCAAGGCTACCTCATCATTCGAGGCAAGCGACAACCCCAGGTAGCGTTCTTCGAGAAGGCCCTCTTGGAAGCCCTTCAGCCCAAGACGAAGGCCCGGACCGTGTTGATCCTGGGGCGCCTTCGTGTCGTGTATGGGTTCTTCCTCGCGGCACTAGCTCTATGGGCACTGGTCGCCTGATGGCGACGGGCGGGAGTTGGCGATGGTAAGCGCCGGGCTTGTCCGGTCGCGTCTGGTCGCGCACCCTCTCACCCTGGCGCGCGCTTTCTATGCGTGCTACTACGGCGCGAGTGCGTGCCTGATGCCCTTCCTCGCAGTGTACTATAGCAATCTCGGCTTCAGCGGTGGGCAGATTGGGGTTCTGCGCGGCATCTCTCCGGTAGTCACGCTCGTGGCGGCGCCGTTGTGGAGCGCGTTGGCCGATGTCACTCGGCGCCACAAGCTGCTCTGGCTGATCGCGATGGCTGGTTCATGGGGCGCGGCTCTCGCGTTGGCGTCGACCTCATCCTATGGGCTTCTGGTCGCGATCGTCGTCGCACACGCCTTCATGGGGGCTCCCGTGATGCCGTTGGCTGACAGTGCGGTGATCGGTCTACTCGGGGAGCGGACCGATCTCTATGGTACACAGCGACTCTGGGGAGCTGTTGGCTGGGGGCTGTCGGGGCTCGTCATCGGCTTTGTGACGGAGCGTTTCGGGCTGGTGTGGTCGTTCGTCGGGTACCTTGCACTGATGGCTTGTGGGGGACTCCTGGTGGCGATGGTTCCGTCAACCAGACAGGTGGCACGACAGCGCAGCAACTATGGTCGCGATGTCCACCGACTGCTCTCAAATCCCGCCTGGTTGGCTTTCCTCGCATCGAGCCTCTGTGGGGGCCTCTATCTCACCATTGAGATGAACTTCCTGATGCTCTATATGGCTTCCTTGGGAGCCGGAGAGTCGCTCATGGGCATCGCTCTGGTAGTGAGTACCTTGGGTGAGCTGCCGGTATGGGCCTTGGCGCCTTACTTGCTCCGCCGGCTGGGTTCTCGAGGGTTGCTCGCAGTAGCACTGCTCTCAGGCTCTGTCCAGGGCATGGCGTTCTCGCTCGTTACGACGCCGTGGCAGATCCTCCCAATACAGCTCCTGCACGGCCTTGCGTTTTCTGCGGCGTGGACTGCTGGCGTCGCCTACGTGGCCCGCCTTGCGCCGGAAGGCACTCAGGCGACGGCCCAGGGGCTGTATGGTGGCGTGATGATGGGATTGGCGGCAGCCTTCGGTGCCATCGTGGGGGGCCGGCTGTTTGATCAGGTTGGCGGCGCAATGACATTTCGGCTGGCAGCAGTCGCGCCGTTGGTCGCTCTGGGGTTGCTGTGGTTGGGGACGCGACGTCAGACCCACTAGACCTGCCATTGGGACATCGCGCTGCCGTGAACGCCAGGCATCGTGCGTCCTACGATCTTGTGGCATCGGACTACGCTGCGCGCAACCAGGAGATGCCCGAGGATGTCGTGACCTCAGCCAAGCAGTTCTCGGCACTGATTGGGGCAGGGCCGGTGCTGGACCTGGGCTGCGGCCACGGGCGCGACATGGCGTGGTTTGGGCAGAGGGGCATTTCCATGGTCGGAGCTGACCTATCGGAAGGAATGCTCGCTCAGGCAAGGCGACGCGTGGGTGACCCACTTGTCCAGCTGGACATGCGGCACCTTGCCTTCCGGAACGCTCGGTTTCGAGGGGTCTGGTCCGATGCCGCGATGCTACACCTGCCGAAGAGTGACCTTCCGGGCATACTCTCCGAAGTGTCCCGCGTGCTGATTCCCGGCGGCGTGCTCTTCTCCGCAGTACAGATCGGCGAAGGCGAGGGCTGGGAGGCATGGGACTGTGACCAGTCGGTCTTGCGGTTCTTTGTGCGTTACAGCTGCGCCGAGTTCGCCGGGATGCTGGCCAGCGCCGGCTTCACGGTTCAGGCACAGTCTGACAGGCGCATCAGTTCGCGCCGGCACTGGGCTCACTTTCTGGCCTCGCGCGATACCCGCACCTAGCTTGTGCGATGTCCGTCCTCAGCGCTCCACTGTGTGCACGGGGATACGAGTCGCACCCGCCTCACTTCCCATCAGAGTGCCCCTTCTATCGCTATTCCCGTTCAAACCGCAGCGCAAGGTTGCCCTGATGACGCACCATCTGACGCAGTGTGGCTCAAATTACCATCGGTTGTGCGTGCGGGGCAGTGATCCGCCAGGAGTTCGAACCTGATGGATGGGATCAGAAGCCATCCTGGCAACGGGAACCGACCCGCGGTGGGCATCACGCCGTTGTGAAGTGCGGAGTCTTATAAGTAACACCACCACAGCTCTAGCTCCTACTTGCAAACCATGATGGTTTGATCTATCATGATCCTATAATCTAAGTGCATCCAAGCCGGCGGGACGGCGGAAGGAGTGCGCGTTGATGGACTTCAAGAGCGCAGTTGCTACGCTGCAGGGATCCCATGACCTACGACTGCCAGCCTGGGGGCCGTACACCAAGCGCTACATAGGTGTGAGTCACATCCCCGATGCCAACTCGGGGCTTCGTTTCGATCTCAGTGTGTTTCCCGGCCTCTTCCGTCGCGCGCCATCTGTTCCCAATGTCTTGTGGGAGTCCGGCTACCATCCTTGGGAAGCTGCTGCAGATCTCTCCTACTATCGCCATCGCCACGAGGTGATCTGGAAGGACCAGGTCTATGCCGACATCGACTACTTTCGCTCGCCGGAAACGTGGTCGGGCGACCATATGCAGGTCCGAGTTCATTGTGTGAACGCGTCTTCTGCACCAGAGAACCTCGTGCTCCACTGGATCGCATCGATGCACCTGCCTACTGAGGGTGGGCCAAGCCGGACGCCTCTGGTTCCTGCGCGCGTGACGCTACCACCGGGGAGTGTCTGGGTAGATGGTCTGGACTACGCAGTACTGTCGCTGGGTCACGAGGCGCATAGGACTAACCTGACCTACGACGGACACCTTCGCGGCGAAGTGCGCGCTAGCGGATTTGTGGACGGCAAAGGTCTGGGACACGGCTTTGGTCTCAGCGAGGGTGACGCTGTGATCTATCGCGTGCCGCTGCCCAGGCCGATCGCCGATGCTTTGCTTGTGGTTCGGTATCGTCTTCCTGACAGAGCTGAGGTCAAACTGAATTTCCCGGGGCTGACGCCGCGTGGCGTACGGCTTCGGGGGACAGGCGAGGTCGCGGTCCGCGAGATCGCGCTCGATCGGACGTTGTCCGGAGAGGTCATTGTGACCTTCGTGCCTTTGGACCACGGTGTGCCATTGGAGATAGACGGGTTTGCGCTGGTGGGCCGACGCGCGCTCGACGACTTGCGGTTTGAGCGCTCGAACCCAACCTACGCTCCGAAGCGCCTGCCTGGTCCGCGACACGATACGCTCTTGCTGATGTACGAGGGGATGCCGATGGCCTATGGGCTGGCTTGGGGCGCCCAGGATGGTCGCGCAGTCCCCTTCCAGGTCCGCGATCTACACTGCGATGATCTCGACACGACGCTGAGGTACACGGTACACCACCACACACAGCTCACGCTGTTCGGACCCGGTGAAGGGCACTTCACAGACGTGTTTCAGAGGCCGATCTTCCTGGAGCCTCAGTCTGACCGCGTGATCATGGGATTGGTGTGTTGTGGAGAGCCGAAGACGATCTACTCGCAGGTTGCCGCCTTTGACCCGTCCGCTTCGGACCTGCAGCGCGTCCACGGCGCTGCCCGCAGCCGTGCACTCTACGTTACCCGAGACCAGCCGGTGGCGAACCCTTCGGGTGAAGCCTACCGTTCGGGGCAAGAGCGCATGGCGGCGACTGTGCTCAGCAATGTCGTCTATCCTGTCCGGACACGTGGGACGTGGATTCGCCACTACACGCCCGGTCGCTGGTGGGATAGCCTCTACACCTGGGACTCCGGTTTCATTGGGCTGGGACTGGCGGAGCTTGACCTCGATCGCGCGGTTGATACGCTCAACGCCTATCTGACGGCACCGGATACCGAAGATGCGGCTTTTATTCACCATGGGAGCCTGGTGCCTACGCAGTTCTACGTCTTCCTGGAGCTATGGAACCGTACGCAGTCACAACCGCTGTTGCAGTACTTCTATCCCAGGTTGCGGCAGTATCATCGTTTCCTGGCGGGCAGGTTGGGCAGCTCAACCACCAGAACGTTGCGGTCAGGCCTGAT
>JAXDDP010000205.1:0-14334 GCA_034676785.1 Anaerolineae bacterium
CTCACTAGGCGCCTGACCACTAGCCAGAGCGCCAAGATTATTGTGCCGACCTTTCCGCTTGTACGCACCAGATTCGCGGATCCTTCACTAACCAGTCCTGAGATCGGGTCCACTAGCAGCCAGAGAAGCGCAGCGCCGAACAGACGGAGTATATATCCTGCCAACGCGGGTAATAGTTCCCTGGCGCGGATCCTTTTGCAGTAGGTCGCGAAACGGAACCATCCGTACTCGTACCACTTCAAAGCGTCGGTGATCTTGTTGCTGATTGACTGCAGGAAAGCTGCCCAAAGCTCGTCTTCCCGAGCGTATTTCCAGGCCTCGAACCAGACGGTGACCACGCCCGTCTCGGCTAGCCTATCCTGAACCTGCTTCATCACCGTGGTCTTGCCGCTGCCCCACCGACCCAGAACCCCGATTGTCAAGGCCTCATCCGTCTGGCGCTGCGTAATCGCGGCACGAAGCGCATCCACATACTCGGATATCCCAATGAGATCCTGTGACGCGGGCTGATCGTCCAGAATGAACGGCTCGATCTGTTTTGCTGCCTGCTTGCTGTTCATAGACATCCTTGTGTTCACCCGACGATTGCTTCACCTTCAGCCGCACGGTGACTATAAGTCGTTAGCCTGACGTGCCCTCCGCCACCGCAATCTCCTCCTCCGTCAACCCATACAGCTCATACACAAGCGCATCGATCGCGCGATCCGTGACCTCGATCTGCTGCTGGTGCACGCTCTTCGCCTGCGGCGTCCTGGCCTCGGCGAGCCGATTGTGCAGCGCGAGCATCCGCTCGACGAGGGCGACCATCCTGTCGTGCCGGGCGACATCGGCGGGGTCGGCGAAGTCGATCGTGCGGATGGGGAGTTGCTCGATATACTGCTTGTTTGCTGCGAAATATCCTCCTCGGAAGTTCGTGGTGACGTGCCTCAGGTAGAAATCTAACAGACGGGAATTCAGCAGCCCACATAGGTAGTGATAGCTAAGCGCTGAGGTGTCAATCGTGATTCCATAGCCACCGGTGGTTACATTGATGAAGTAGTAGTCTTGGTCAGTGTCCAGGTAAGCCGAAAGTTCGGTGACCATATACGGAATCATAAGCTTGGTCTGTTCCCACATCCCAAGGTTCTGAGTTCTCCCAAAGCGGTACCATTCCTCGTCTCGGAACTTGCCTTTCTCGCGGTCCTGGAGAAGCTTCCGGCATTTTGATAGATAAGCCCAAGCAAGCGGATACTGCGCTTTCATCTCTGATGTGGGCAGCAACCGTGCAGAAGCTTCATGCACTTCATAGGGGAATAGGACATACGCTGTAACTGCAGCACTGTATCTGCGAATGTGTCCACTGCGTATGACGGGCCGCAGTATGGAGGACTCCATCTCTATCCAGCCGCCAAGCTGTTGCGAGAACACCCTCGCTACCGGGCTGAGCATATCGAATTCGTGGAACAGGTAGACGGCATCAGCACTTGTGATCGGACCTTGGTAGATGCGGCGGGCGGCATTGGCCAGGCGAATCGGCATGTCTTGCAGCCGGCGGAATAACCCAGCCCCCTCTCCCACCACGAAGTTCCACTCACTCGCGTCCAGCCCGGTCGCCGGGAGCTCGCCCACCGTGTCGCCGGGTGCCGCTTCTTTCGTCACCTGCCGCTCGCGCCACGCCGCCAGATCGGTCACCTTCTCCACCCGGAACGAATCCCGCCCGGCCTTGTCCAGGAAGAGCAGGCACGTGTACGTCGTCGCGTTCTCGAAGACCTGCTGGTCGCCAAAGTGCACTACCTCCCCGAGGTGCTTCCCCTGCGCGATCAGGCCCCGCAGCGGCGCGCCGTACTGCGCGTTGAGGAACTTGTGCGGCAGGATGTAGCCCAGCCGGCCCTCGGGCCGCAGGAGGCCCAGACCCTTCTCCACGAACACCACGTAGATGTCGTAGTTGCCCTTGCTCGCCGCCGCGTAACGCTGCTTGTAGAACTCCACCTCCTGCGGCGCGTATTCCTTCATCGCCTGGATGCGGATGTACGGGGGATTGCCGATCACGGCGTCAAAGCCACCCGCCGCCATTGCCCGCGGGAAGCCCTTCTCCCAGTCGAAGGCGTTGATACGGTACATCGTCTCGTCATCCACCAGGCCCAGGCTTCCCTGCAGGTAGGTGTCGCTGCCGATGAGGCTGTTTCCGCAGCGGATATTCGCCCCCAGGTCGGGCAGCACCCGCTCCTGGACGAAGCTCATCTGCGTCCCCGGTCCCTGCAGCACCTCGCCCTCCAGTACCTTGAGCAGCAACGAGAGCTTGGTGACCTCGACGGCCTGCGGGTCGATGTCGACGCCGAAGATGTGCGTCGTCAGGATGCGCTTACGCTCCTCGGTCGTGAGCTGCCAGGCGCCCTGCGCGTCCCGGTAGATGCGATCCTGCCTGGCGTTCGTTTCAGCGTCGTCGCTGTACTTGTCTAGGTACCAATCCATCAGGGTTTGGTAGGCCTGCAGCAGGAAGGTGCCCGACCCGCACGCGGGGTCGAGGATGCGCAGCGGCGCGACGCGCTGGCTGCCCCATACCTCGCGCGGCGTCTTGCCCTCCAGGAGCTTGCCCACGGTGTGCGCGACAATGGTGTCGACGATATAGGTGGGCGTGTAGTAGACGCCGCCCGCCTTCTTCACCTCGGGCTTTTCCTCCACCTTCGCCTGCCCGCCCACCGTCAGGCGGATGACCTTGCCCAGGAACTGCTCATACACCTGACCCAGGATATTGGCCGGCAGCGCCGAGAACTCGTAGGGACTGTCGGGGTAGTAGAGGTTCTTGGTGATGCCGGACAGGACCTTGTCGTCGATCGTGAGTGAGAGCGTGAACTCGTCCAGCCCCTCGTCGCGAGCCTTCTCGGGCCGAAAGTAGAAAAGCCCCGAGTTGTAGCGGGCATCCGCCTCGCGGAAGAGCTCGGCAAGGCGTGGATAGACGCCCGCGCCTTGTTTGACGGTATCGCGCAGCCGTCCGTAGGGCTCGATCCCGCGATCCTCCGCGATGCGCAGGAAGATGAGGCGATCGATCGTTGCCTGGACCGCGAAGTTCAGGTCGCGCACCGCGAGCCCGGGGTTGCGCAGCGCGATGTTGCGCGCCAGCAGATCGCGCCAGCCCTCGATCTCGGCGAGGAAGGCCACGTCGACCTCGGCGGTGCCCTTCTTGGCCTTGGTCGACTCGACGAAACGTTCGAGCGCGCCCTTGCGGATGGCTTCCGGCGCGAACAAGCCCGCCAGCATGTCCCACTGTTGGGGAAGGTCCGTATAGCGCAGGTACATGATCCGCGCCACCGCAGCGTTGTCGGATTTGTCGGGTTTGATCCGGCAGTCGTAGACCGCGAGCTCCTCGAAGTCGGTGAGGATGCTCACAGGCAGGTGGGCGCTCCAGGCGTAGCGGCGGAGCTGGTAGGCCGGATGGGTGTCGCCCTTGATGTCGACGCTGGGCTTCTTGGCTTCGACGAAGAAGACGCGCTGCCCTCCCAGGCGGAAGGCGTAATCGGGGGCCTTGGTCGACCCGCTGATCTTGAGGCTGTCCTCGTGGATGACCTCCTTGAAGCGCTCGCTGTAGCCCTGCTTGTTGTTGACGTCCCAGCCCAGCGCCTCGAAGAGCGGGTTGAGGAACTCCTGGCGCAGTTGGGCCTCGTTGTAGAGACCGGAATGGTATGCGGTGCGGTTGTCGGTGAAACGCTGGATCAGGTCGAGCACCTGCTGCGGAACGGTCATTCTGCCTCCTCGCCCGATGGTGATAAGACGAGACATCCTGTGCTAGGCGGTTTTTTTGCACGCGTACAACTCAGTATAGGTGACCATTGCGGCGCGGGCAAACGGGACTAGAATCTGTGGAAGAGAGGGGCCTCGTATATGCCCGTCTGACCGCTTCTATGGCTGCTCGTTCGGCCGGGACATGAACGACGCGGTCGGGACGACGGTGACGTTCTGAACCCGGGGCTCAAGAAGGATGAGAGACCCTGATGGCCAATCGATCTGAGTTCGAGAGACTGTTTGCCCAGGGTGACATCTCTGTCGCCCGTGGTGCCCTTTTCGACCGCGCCCCAACGCCGCTTCCCGCCGCCTTCGACTTCGACCGGGTGGAAGGCATGCTCCTGGGCGTGGCGATTGGCGATGGACTGGGCAATACGACGGAAAGCCAGCTGCCCGAGGCTCGTCGCGCAGCCCACGGCGAGATCCGCGATTATCTGCCCAACACGTATGCCCGTGGGCGCATGGCCGGCGTGCCCTCCGACGATACGCAGCTGACCTTCTGGACGCTCGAGCAGATGCTGGTCGACGGCGGGGTGCAACCGAGGGCAATCGCGGACCGCTTCTGCCGCGAGAGGATCTACGGCATCGGACAGGCGGTCAAGGAGTTCATCACGAGACGCAAGGCCGGCCTGCCCTGGTACCAGTGTGGGACGGGGTCATCGGGCAACGGAGCGCTAATGCGTATTGCGCCGGCGCTTCTGCCCCATCTGCGCCAACCCTCGACGAACGTGTGGACGGACACCGCGCTGCTGGCGATGATCACGCACAACGATTTCGCCTCTATTGCCACGTGCCTGGCCTTTGCCGCGATGCTCTGGGATCTGCTGGGAATGGCGCAGCCTCCGGAGCCTGCATGGTGGGTCCAGAGATACGTTGAGGTTGCCCGGGATCTGGAGGGCGAGACAACCTACAAGCCTCGCAACCCCGCGCTGAGCTATCGTGGCCCGCTCTGGCGCTTCGTGGAAGAGCAAGTACCCGCGGCCTACGCCGCCGGTCTGACGGTATTGGAAGCGAGCAACCGGTGGTACTCCGGTGCCTACCTGCTCGAGACCGTCCCCACGACGCTGTACGCTCTGATGCGCCACGCGGCAGACCCCGAGGAAGCGATGGTGCGCGCGGTGAATGACACGAAGGACAACGACACGGTGGCGGCAATCGCCGGCGCGGCACTGGGAGCGCTCTACGGCACCGCTGCGTTTCCGGCACGCTGGCGGAAGGGGTTGCTCGGGCGAACCGGCACCGACGACGACGGGCGAATCTTTGAACTGATCGCGGCGGCGCGTAGCCGCTGGTGGGACAGCGCATAGGCTCACCGGCTGCTCACCGGCCGCGATAAGAAGGATAGGACCTTGCGAGGGTCCAGAAACCCTCGCAAGGGTTCCCCGCTTCCCATCACAGAAACACTTGACACCCCTCGCAGGGTTTCCGCACCCGGCGAGGGATCAGGCAGGGATGACCCACTCTCCCCACCGGAACGTGTTCTTCGCACAGTCGTAAGAGGAACCGCCGCTACGAAAGCTCGGCTTCCGATGGTGCGATCCAAACGGGATCCTACGGGGGCTCCCTGCGATATCAACTGGCGTGGTCTGCGCAACGATGGGCATGCCCCAGCTTTGGGGTTGCCATGCAATCGAACTACAATCTAGCCCTCGTTCTCATCAGCGCTTCCGGAAGGGGGTGATCCGTGGAAGGATCAGGCTTCAAGGTCTACGGTTATCGCTGGATCGTGCTGCTGGTGTTTATGGGCATCATCTTCGCCAACCAGGCCCTGTGGATCACGTTCGCGCCGGTCACGAGCAGCGCCGCCGCCTTCTATGGGGTCTCGGATCTCAGCATCGGGCTCCTGTCGATGTCCTTCATGATCGTCTACCTGGTGGTCTCGCTCCCGGCGTCGTGGGCGATCGATACGTATGGGATCCGCGTGGCGGTGGGGATCGGCGCCGCGCTCACAGGGATCTTTGGCCTGCTGCGGGGGCTGCTGGCGCCGGACTATACGCTCGTGCTGATCGCGCAGATCGGGATCGCGGTGGGGCAGCCGTTCATCCTCAACGCGATCACCACAGTGGCGGCGCGCTGGTTCCCCATCCGGGAGCGCGCGACCGCGTCGGGGCTCGCGTCGCTGGCGATGTACCTGGGGATCATGACGGGCCTGGTGCTGACGCCCTACCTGACGCTCCGGTCCGGTATCGCCGGCACGCTGCTCGCGTACGGGATCGCGTCCGTGGTCGCCGCGATCGTGTTCTTCGCGGTCGCCAGGGAGCGCCCGCCCACGCCCCCCTGTCCTCCGGATCAGGAGGCGCGCGCGCTGGTCCTGGACGGCCTCAAGCTGGCGCTGGGCCGGAAGGACTTCGTGGTGCTGATGGCGGTCTTCTTTGTGGGCCTGGGCGTGTTCAACGCGGTCACGACGTGGATCGAGGACATCGTGCGGCCCCGGGGGTTCTCGACCACGCAGGCCGGCATCACCGGCGGCTTGATGGTCCTGGGCGGCGTGGTGGGGGCGCTCGTGTTGCCGGCGCTCTCGGACCGCGCGCACAGGCGGATTCCCTTCATCCTCGTGACCCTCGCCGG
The DNA here is from genome assembly GCA_034676785.1 of Anaerolineae bacterium. Classification (GTDB taxonomy): domain Bacteria; phylum Chloroflexota; class Anaerolineae; order B4-G1; family SLSP01; genus PWVB01. The sequence continues at coordinate 6,328 of JAXDDP010000205.1, forward strand.
GGCGACGCTTGGTCTGGTCGGCGTGACCTATGCCACGGTGACCTGGCTGTTGCTAGCCTCCGCCTTTGCGCTCGGGTTCTTCCTGCTGGCGGCAGGGCCGATTGGGTTCCAGTACGGCGCGGAGATCACCCAACCTGCGCCGGAGGGCACCACCAACGGCCTGCTCCTGCTGATGGGCCAGATCTCGGGGATCGCCTTCATCTTCGGGATGGACGCGCTCAAGTCGCCGGAGACGGGTTCCATGGCACCCGCATTGGGACTCATGATCGGGCTGATGGTCCTGGGGCTGCTCCTGAGCACGCGGCTCAAGGAGTCGGTGCTGATGGCGGCAGAGGGGCACCCCGGGTTAAGCTAGCGCATAGGTAAGCTGATATCTGGGGTTCGTAGGTGCGACTATAGCCGTTCCGGTGCCTCAGCAGGCGCGCCTAGCAGACTGGGCGGAGGCGGAACCGGAACCGATAAATCGGTTACTACGAACCAACTCAAGTGACCACTAGCAGGCCACTATGCACGCGCGACGGGGCGTGTCTCAGATGCCAGGAGGATCTGCCACGCATCAGCGTGATCGCTTAAGTGGGTGATTGCTCGACCCGATTGCGGGGGGACGCAGTCGGGACGACGGTAGAGGTCCGCGAGACCGGCGTGGCTGACCCATGCCGGCAGCGCATTGCGGGCGGGCTGCGTGTCGTGCTCCGCTTACTGCGGCGGCCCTGGCAGCGCCATGATCTTGGCGACCGTACGAAGGTCGAGCCACCGCTGCGCCTTGGGTCGCTGCAACGCCGAGTCCGCCAGCCGGGGCAGATCCTCGAGGTCGTGATACTGCACCCTACCTGCCTGGAAGCCCATGAAGACGCCCGCCGGCTCGGGCTTGCTGGCCTCCTCGACGAGGAGATCGATGCAGCGCGCTGCAAGCCGCGTGGCCTGGATGCGATCGAACGGAGAGGGATCGCCGCCCTGTTGCATATGCCCCAACACCGCCTGGCGCACGTCAAACAGGTCGCGCCCCTCCTCGCCAAAGAGGGCACAGATGAAGTCGGTGGTGTAGGCGTTGTTGGCGTTTTCATTGCGGATGACCAGGCCGAGACGCTTGCCGCGCTCAAAGCCCTTCCGCAACTGGGCCAGGTCGCCCTGCAGGTCAGCAAGCGTGATGCCTTCTTCGGGCAAGTAGACACGCTCAGCACCGGTCGCCATGCCACTCATCAGCGCCAGGTAACCACAGTAGCGACCCATCACCTCCACCACGTACACGCGGCGCGAAGCCACGGCATACTGCTTGATCTTGTCCACAGCCTCGACAATGTTGTTCAGGGCGGTGTCGGAACCGATGCTCAGGTCCGAGCCGGGAAGGTTATTGTCAATGGCAGCAGGTAGACAGATGATGGGGATATTGAACGCCGGGTAGTTCTGACGCTCCTTGTAGAGGGTGTAGGCCGTCTCATAGCCGGCCCAACCGCCGATCATCAGTAGCCCCTGGACGCCATGTTCCTCGAGATGGCGCGCGATCGGATAGAGCTGGGCCTTGGTGGGAACGTCGCGGTTGCAGCCCAACTCCGAGCCGCCCCGCGTCGCCCACCCGGCTACGCTCATCCAGCCCATCTCCTGGAGTTGGCCCTCTACCAGCCCCTCGACGCCGTTAGTCACGCCGAGCATGATATGGCCCTTATCGGTACCCAACCGGACCGCGGCACGAACGGCGGTGTTCATACCGGGGGCCGGCGCACCACAATTCATCACAGCGAGCCGCAGCCGGGTCTGCCCGGGTTCGGGCGAATGAGGCATCGCGCGCATCAACGTACGCGCGGTGCGGAAGGACTCACGGAAGCTCCCGCCACGCATCTCCATCGCCCTGTCATAGTCGCGCGCAGCAATCGCGGCGGCAACGGCGCGTGTCTGCTGCACGCAGTCCATCAACGGTGATTTGGCAATGCGGTTCTCGCGGATGCCAACAAGCTGAGGCTCAGCATCGGGGGGCGCGGACAGGATCTCCTCGACGGCAGCGTGGCCCAGCAGCGTGGTGAAGTAGCGGTCAAAGGCACTCGGGGCGCCCCCACGCTGCACGTGACCCAGAATGGTGATGCGGGTGTCCTCGCCCAGCCCCTGCTCGATGACCGTTTTGACCCGCTCGGTCGTGATCGGGTTGCCATCGCGATCTCGGGCGCCCTCGGCCACGATAACCACACTGTCGCGGTTGCCGGCCTTGCGCCCCGCCCTCAAGACCTCGACCATGCTGGCTTCCCAGTCGTCGACGTCGGGCGGACTCTCGGGGATCAGGACCCAGTCAGCGCCCGTGGCGATCGCGCTCATCATGGCCAGGTAACCGCAGTTGCGCCCCATCACCTCGACGACGAAAGCGCGCTGGTGGCTGGAGGCGGTGCTGCTGATCGCGTCGATGGCTTCGGCAATGCGGTGCAGCGCCGTGTCGGCCCCGATCGTCATATCGGTACCGAACATGTCGTTATCAATGGAGCCGACCAGGCCGACGATGCTCAGGGAGGCGTGATCCTGAGCCATCTCGGCAGTGATCTCGCCCTGCTCGACCAGGTCACTCAAAAGCGAGGGCCACTCCTGACGGAAGGTATCGGCACCGGTGAGGCTGCCATCTCCTCCCACGACGACAAGGGCATTGATGCCGTTTGCCACTAGATTGTGAGCCGCCCTGAGCCGACCTTCTCGCTCGCGGAACGCAGCACAGCGAGCCGAACCGATAATGGTCCCCCCCCGGTGCTGCATGCCGCCCACGGAATCCCATGCCATCTTGCGGATGCGGTCACCGCCTTCAACCATACCCTGGTAACCCTCGTAAATGGCATAGGCGTCAAGGCCGTGGTAGAGCGCGGTGCGGATGACGGCACGCACTGCGGCATTCATACCCGGTGCATCGCCACCACTGGTCAGTACGGCCAAGCTCTTCACCTGATGTGTCGCCATCTCTCACCCGCTCCTTGTTGTAGGGACAAGACACTCGGCTGGAGACAATTCTAGACCCAACTTTGGCATGCACAATGGCGCAGTCCCCCTCCCCAGCACGGTAGGGCCACCGCACTTAGCCGTCGCGGGCGTGTGCCGCTTCCCTTCGCAAGGTTTCGCCGATCGGAATCGGGGCACCTTGCGAAGGGTTCTGATCCGCCGGCTTCGGAGCCCCAGCGATTGCGTGCCGGGCGAAGCCTTGCGCGGCTTGGCGCAGCGGTGCTATCATAGTTGTGACCCCTAGCTTGAGCCAAGGAGGCGTCAATGGCCACGATCCGTCTGCGGCCTGCGGAGCCGGAGCGCGATTTTGCAGAGCTTGCGGCGTTCTTCACGATCCTCGAGGATTGGCCCAGCACCGCACAGGGATTGCGGGAGTTCTACGAGCGAGAGCGGGCTCGGACGGTCCAGGCGGTGGCGGTGGATGCGTGCGACGCGATACTCGGGTTCTACTGGGCCGAGCGCGACCGCGTCGTGGCGGAGCGCGCGTTTATGTACCTCTACGTGAGACCTGATCACCGCGGGCAGGGGCTGGGCCGGATGCTCTATGACACGCTGCTCGAAGCGATAGCGCCGCTTCAGGTGAACGCAGTACGCGTGAGCGTCTGGGATAACTGCCCCGAGTGTCGAACCTTCGCCGATCGGCGCGGGTTTGTCGAAGTGCGCCACGCGTTCGCGATGGCCCTGAATCTGCGAACCTTCGACGACCGCCCCTACGATGCCATCATTGAGCAGCTGAAGGGCGAGGGGTTCCGGTTCACATCGATGGCGGAATTGGGAAACACGGAGGAAGCGCAGCGCAAGCTGTATGACCTGAACGATGCAGCCGCCAGGGACACGCCCGGCACATCGGGCGAGCCCTCCTGGGCATCGTTCGAAGACTTTCAGAAGAGCGTCTGCCATTCGGACTGGTACCGGCCCGACGGACAGATGGTCGTGATCGATACCGCCACCGGCACCTGGGCCGCGATGAGTGCCATCACGCGGATGCACGACACGACGCGCCCTGAGGGGGCAGACTATGCTTATAACCTCTTCACGGGTGTAGACCGGGCCTACCGCGGGCGCAAGCTGGCGCAGGCCGTCAAGGTGGTGGCGCTACGCTTCGCGCGAGAGACGTTGGGTGTTGACACCGTGCGCACGCACCACAACACCAAGAACGCACCGATGATCGTCATCGACCGCAAGTTGGGATACATCCAGCAACCGGGCACGCATCTAATGGAGAAGACGCTGGCATAGAGCTCCATCATCTATGTCTATGAACGAGGTTGACAGCCGCTGAAGTCAACCGATACTGCGCCGAGCGATAGAATGTGATGCCATCCAGGAAGGTCCCAGTGGCTCTACAGAGCTAGGTGACTAGCCAGCAAGTGGTGTCATAAATCCCCACGCGGATGTTTCGTCATGCGGCGACGATTAGGAGGTGGCAGTAGACAACCATAACGTACGCGTTCTGATGATGGGACTCGCAGTCACTTATGCCTAACAGAGGAGTCATACCCATGGTCAAGCGTGTCCTTCTCAACATAGTGCTCGTTATTGCTATTCTGGTGGGTGTACTGGCTGGGCCCGTGTCGGCAGCATCCACCGCACAACCTGCGGTCGCCCCCGTGCCTGAAGTACCAGAACCCCCGGAGGCGGCCAAAGACGCGCCTACCGCACCGGACAAGCCGCAGACGGCTGTGTCGGGCGAACAGGCATTGGCCAAGTTGGACCCCGACCTGCGCGAGATGGCGCAGCCTCCCCTTCCGTCAGATGTGTCAGCAGCCCAGGTAGGTACCGGGGAACCCATCATCGTGACCATCATCGCACAAGTCGGGATATCTGAGGGATCCGCACTGTTGGATGATCTACGCGCCTACTTCGTCGACGGCAAGCTCTATGCCCAACAGAGTCTGACGAAACCCGTGGGGTCCAACGGCGCCAGCCCCCAACTCCTCGCCGGCCTGATCAGGCCACACAACCTTCTAAAGGTAGCTTCAGATGCGCGGGTGACGACGATTCTACCTGCCACACCCGAGCGCCAGGAGTATGAGCCTTACCCGGCGGATGATGCAGCAGCCCCCGCGCCGCAGCCTGGACCTGAGGATTGGGCCTCCTTGCGCGAGAACGCCGCAAGTCTGCGTGCAGGCTCCCTGCCCTGGAGTGAGGCCAAGGCACTTAACGATGGAGCCGGTGATCTCTCGACCCAGGACTGGTTTGAGGTGACCACCAGCGGTCCCCACAAGGCGGAAGCCGCCTGGGAACGTGGATACAAGGGGGAGGGTGTGGCCGTGGCCGTCATCGACGACGGCGTCGATATGGCACATCCCGACCTGATGGGCACGCAGAAGATCTACTCCAGCACCGTGGCCTCTGAATACAACGGCTGGCCAATGGTCATGGACCCCTTCACAATGCGAGCCTACTTCTATGACCTGATGTTCGGCACTACCTATGTGGCGGGAAGTTTTCCCGGCACGACCTACATCGACACGAGCGCAACACCGGACGTCACGCCCGCCGGCGTAGACGTCTCCACCTTCAAATACACGCCGATGATCGACTACGGCGTTCCTGGCCTCCAGCACACCTACGTTATCAGTAACGCGATGACGAAAAGCGGCGTGATCCATGCTGGCACGCACACGGACGAGAGCCTGCGTGACTACATCTGGGGCGAGAAAGTCGCAGTATTGGTTGGTGACCCGAACGTCGCAGGCGTCTACGACACCGTCTGGATTGATCTGGACGATGACTACGACTTCCGCGACGAGAAGCCGCTGACCCGGGCTAACGTGAACGACCCCAGCACGTACAACGCCATGATCGCCTATCGCGATATGAATGGCGATGGAAAGGCAGATCTCTCGGGCGGTATGTTGTACTGGATAGCCGACGGAACGCACTGGGTTCCGGGCATGGACTGGCTTTTCGTGCCCACCCTGGGCTTTGGGCTTACGCCGCCGGCATCTGGTGAGCTGATCGCCATACACGGTCCCTGGATCTCCGGCTACAGCCACGGCACCCAGTGTGCCTCGAATGTGGTGGCCCAGGGCGTCATCGACGGCATGCTGCCTGAGTTCAGTGACCTTCCCGGCGGTACGCCAGCCGCGGCGGTCTATGGAGCAGCCCCCAATGCCGATCTGGTGCCCATGAACAACGCCTATTCGTTCAGTGGCAACGTCTCCTACAGCGATGCCTATATGCTCGCAGCCATTGGTTGGGATGGCGTCGACCAGACCGGTTGGCACATGCTCTATGGCCCTGGCTATGTGGATACAGACGCGATCCAGATCACGTCCAACTCCTACGGCTTCAGCGCGGATGACAACGACGGCTGGGATCCACTTGGCCAGTACGTCTGGCAGATTCAGCGCTACTACGCACCTAGCCTACAGTTCCTTTTCGCCACCGGCAACGGTGCACCAGGCTACGGAACCACGGCGCCTCCCAGTCCCGGGATGGGCATCGCGGTAGGTGCCAGCACGGAGTACGGCTCGACCGGCTGGGACACCATCACCACCACCAATCAGATTAACTTCAACGACTATACCGCCTTCTCCAATGGCGGCCCGAGCGCCCGCGCCGGATCGGGGGTAGACGTGCTGGCCTCCGGTTCCTACTCCGCCGGTGCCGAAAAGCTCAACTACTATGCCGCCAGCATGTGGGGAGTCCTGGATGGCAACATCTCCTGGTCCACCTGGGGTGGCACCAGTCGCTCCGCCCCCACGGCGATGGGCAATTTGGCCCTGATCTACCAAGCCTACAAAGCCAAGCACGGCGTCTGGCCCACAGCCGAGCAGGCGCGCGCTCTCCTAATGTCCAGCGCCACCGACATCAACAACGGCGTGCTCAAACAGGGCGCCGGCTCCGTGAACGCCGACCAGGGCACCGCTGTCGCTGCCGGCCTCTATGGCGTCTATATGGCGGGGGACTCTGCAAGTTGGGAACCCGGCAACTATCGGGGCACGCTCTACCCCGGGTTCGCCCAGGTCGTCTACCCCGAAGACGTCCTAACCAAGACATTTACCATCCACAATGACAGCCCCTATACCTACACGGTCGCCATCTCGGACAAGGCCCTTGCATTGGTTGACAGCGTCGAACTGGACTTCACCGTGACGCCCACCATGACCCAACAGGAGAGCGTCTACGGCGCTGCCAACCGCGACAACTTCTACAAGGCGTTCCAGTATATGATCCCCATCACGGCCACCGCGGGGATGGACAGCTCAATGCACAACGTGGACATTCCTGCCGGTACCGACCTGATGGTCGTCCGCCAGATCTTCCCCTACGATGAGTTCGACGTCGGCGAGAACTACACCTATGACAACCGCTTCTACCTGATGGTGTACAACTGGAAAGACGTCGACGGCGATGGCAAGGTGTGGGATGACATGAACAGCAACGGTGTCGTGAACTTCATCAACGGCACCGAATGGACGTCGGTGGATGTTGGGCCGGAGCTGGCGTGGAGCGATCCGCGCACCGAGCTTGATCGCTGGGAATACGAGCGCTACGGTTACAACCGGCCTACGGCAAACACCAACGAGCTCACTGTCCAGGACCCGCTCAACCGGATGCATGACGGAATGTTCATCGGCCTAAGGCACCTCTATACTGGCACGGGGGCAGCCGTCACCGTCCATCTCAAGTACCGCATCGAGTTCTACAGCAAGGCGGACGTTGCGTGGCTATCCACCCCTGCATCGCTCTTCGTTCCAGCCAATGGGACAGCCGCACTCGACGCGACCATCACCGTGCCAAACGATATGCCCGCGGGCGACTACGAAGCGGCCATCGAGATCGACACCCCCACAGTTCTCGATTACCCGGCACACACGACCGTGATCCCGGTGACGATGAACGTCGCCGCCAAGTTCGAAGGCGACGCGATCACGCTGGGCGGTGCCGACGCATACGCTTACAGCGCCGACAAACCCTCCACCACCGCCGCCGTACGCGGCTACCAGGACTGGGGCGGGCGTGAGGAAAGCGGCGACTGGCGCATGTTCTATGTCGAGGTAGAGTCACCGGCGGACGCCGGTGCCCACG
>JAXDDP010000136.1:0-66704 GCA_034676785.1 Anaerolineae bacterium
ACCAGTCACCGGGACTGAGGCGCCCAAATGGATAAGGCAAGGCCTGCCCGGGATGGTGCACGCGACGCCCCATGGGAATTTCTGGCTTCTCCGCAACGTGTACCCTGCTGACTATGTGCACGGCCGCCTGTCGTTTGGCGGACTCTCGGAACTAGGCACTGATGCGCTGACGTTGATGCGCGTACCCGACCTTGGGCCACGTCCGGCGTTCATCGATACCGAGACAACAGGTCTTGCTGGGGGGGCAGGAACTCTGGCATTCCTTGTGGGGGTGGCGGTATGGGAGGAGTCTCAGCTCGTTCTGCACCTTGTCTTCATGCGCAGCCCTGGGGAGGAGCCGGCAGCTCTCAGTTACTTGACCGACGTGCTGCGTGGGGCAACCGGTCTGGTCTCGTTCAACGGCCGGGGCTTTGACATACCCATATTGCAGGCGCGGTACATCGTGAACCGGATGAGGCCTGACGTGCTTGATCTTCCTCACCTTGACCTCCTGCTGATCGCCCGTCAGTTGTGGCGCGATCACCTTGCCTCGCGTCGTCTCGGCGAGCTTGAACGTCAGGTGCTGGGAGTGGTCCGTACCGATCAAGATCTTGAGTCGGCACTGATCCCAATGCTCTACCGGCAGTACCTCGAAACCGAGGATCCGAGCGAGATGGCCCGCATCTTCTACCACAATGAGGTGGATGTTCTCAGCCTCGTGAGTCTCCTGATCCATACCGCCCGGATGATCACTTCGCCGGAGACGATGGCGCTGGCACCGGGTGAGTGGTCGGGCGTAGGTCGTGTCTACGCCAAGGCTGGTTGTGAGAGAGTGGCGGTGCAGGCTTGGAGCCGTGCCCTGGACTCGCGGGACGACGGCCTCAACCCGGAGACAGCGGCGCGCCTGTGGGGAGAGCTTGCCCTTCGGCACAAACGCAGTGGCGAGTGGCCTGAGGCGCTGGCGATATGGGATCGCTGGGTCGCTGCGCTTCCATGGGCGATCGATCCTCTTGTCGAGAAAGCGATGTACTACGAATGGGTCGCCGGGCTGCCCGGCGCGGCCCTCACATGCTGTGTAGAGGCTCTGCAGCGAGCGGCTGCGCTACCGCTGGGGCCGACGCGCTCGAGGATGGAGGCCGAACTGCGCCATCGTGAGGAGCGCCTCAGAAGACGTCTCGCTAATGGGGAACCAGCCTGTACAGAGGGTGCTGCTGACGGTGGTCGGTCCCGCCTGCCGCCAACTGAGCAGAGTGAAGGGGAGTGATGGGAATGACGATTCGCGTAGTCCTTGCAACACACAACGCCGGCAAGCGCCGTGAGTGGTCATCCCTGCTGGGTGCACTCGATATCGAACTGGTGCTACCCGAGGAGCTTGGCATACATGACCCGGTTGACGAGACTGGAGCGACCTATGAGGAGAATGCCCTTCTCAAGGCGCGCGCTCTCGCGAGACTGACAGGCCTTCCTGCATTGGCCGATGATTCGGGCCTCGAGGTGGACGCACTGGGGGGGGCACCGGGCATCCATTCTGCGCGATTCCGACCTGGCCCAGACGTGGTACGATACCGGGCGCTGCTCGATGCGCTTGCGGATGTTCCGGAAAAGGCGCGAACTGCCCGTTTCCGATGCTGGGCAGCGTTGGCCATGCCCGACGGGCGCACATTCACGGCAGAGGGCATCTGTGAAGGCGTCATCACGCGGCTGCCTGCAGGTGATCTCGGCTTTGGCTACGATCCCGTCTTCCGCCTGCCTGAGATGGGCCAGACGATGGCAGAGCTTACGTTTGAGGTCAAGAATCAGGTGAGCCACCGGGCGCGTGCAGCGCAAGGCCTGCGACCAACACTGGAATCGGTGCTTCTCCCGTGAACTTGCCCTGCTGACGTGTGCTGCGGCCGCTGCCGCGTCGCTGCTCTTGCCGGGCGCTGTGATGGTGCGGACGACCAGCGGTCGGCTCGCGTTTGCGCAGACGGCTATCAGGAATACCCTCGTGCTGTTGGACGCCGCTGCGCGTGGCTGACTCGAGTAGGTACTATGGTCAAGCCGCACGATCTCGGCTGTGGTCGTTCCTGTTGGTGTGGGGTCGTGTGAGTTCCTGGATGCGCTCCTTAGTGAGCTCGTGCGGTTCTGATAGAAGGGATGGTTCGGTGAACTGATGGATACGATCCGAATGGAGAAGGATCTGCGCACTTTCCGGCCCCCTTCTGCGGAGGGCTTGGGACTTCCGGAGGGGCTTGTTTGGCCGCGCTATGCAGGGAGATCGGTGGGTAACCTTGGACCAACCGTCTGTGAGGCGCTGGGCGCATCTGATGCTCTGCCACCGACAGCTCTGGCTCCGCTGGCGTCGGGCCTCGTTGATGATCTGTACGAAGGCATCCGTCGTGTCGTGCTCTTGGTGATCGATGGTATGGGGTGGATGGCCCTGCATCGTGTCATGGAGACAGGAACTGACCTGGTGTTCCACGATCTAGCTCGTCTTGGTCGTCTGATTCCGTTGACGACGACGTTCCTGTCGACGACTAACAGCGTTCTGAGTACGATCTTCACGGCGCACCCGCCTGCTCAACATGGGCTGTTGGCATATGAGCTCTACCTACGGGAATGGATGATGGCCGTTGAGTCAATCGGGTTCTCGTCGCCTTGGGAACCCTTTGCCAACACGCTCTTGAGGTGGGGCTTCGATCCTGAGGGCTTCCTGCCTGTGCCTAGCCTGGCACAGCGGCTGGCACCTCGCGGCGTAGTGACGGTCTCAGTGACGCACAAGTCAATAGCGACCACCCCGTTGTCACGGATGCATTTCAGGGGAGCTAAGGAGACCCGGGGCTACAGCTATGCGTCGGACTTCTGGATGTCGCTTCGACAGGTACTGCGTGACCATCGACGATCCCGGCTCTTCGTCTCTGGATACTGGTCAGCCGTTGACAGCCTGGCGCACAAATACGGGCCAGAGCATGAAACCGAGGAGGCCGAGATTCGGTCGATTGCCCTCTTGATGAAGGACATCCTCCTCAATCACCTGACTGCTGAGGATCGCAAGGGGACCCTGCTTCTTATGACGGCAGACCACGGTCAGATTCGCACGCCCGCAGAGTCGACCGTCGTCTTCGCCGATCATCCGGAACTTCGCGACCTGCTCTGGTTACCTCCGGTCGGCGAGGGGCGAGCTCCTTTCTTCCACGTTCGCGATGGGGCATACGAGCGTACCTTTGCCTATCTGGAGCAACACTTCGGCGACCAGTTTGCTTTTCTATCGCGCCAGCAGGTGCTCGACTCGGGACTCCTGGGGCCGGGGCCTGTGTACAGCGAGATCGGGTCGCGGCTCGGTGACATCGTTGGTATTGCCACCGGCGATGGAGCCTTTGCGCGCACGGCTGATGACGCGAGGCGGTTGCCTGGACGCCACGGCAGCCTGACTCCTGAAGAGATGCTCGTTCCGTTGTTCGCAATGCGTCTCGATGCCTGATTCCGTGGGTCTACCTGGGGGAAAGATGACTGATGTACGGATGCTTCTGGTTGGACTGGGGAACCTAGGGCGGCGATTCTGTGAGATCGTGGCCGATCGTGAAGGTTTGCTGGCCGAACGGTATGGACTCAGGCTAGTGCTGGTTGGCGCCGTCGATAGTCGAGGAGCTGCCTATGACCCATCGGGGCTCGACTTTCGGGCTGTGGCCCGCCTGAAGCGCAGCGGCGGTACCATAGGTGACTACCCTGGTGTGGGCCGCCGCGGCTGGGAGGCTGTCGAGTTCGTTGAGACGTGCGAGGCGGATCTCCTGCTTGAGGCTTCCCCGGTCAATCTGGATCGGGGAGCCGAGCCGGCACTCTCGTGCATTCGTCTGGCGATGCAGAAGGGGATGCACGTCGTGACGCCAAACAAAGGGCCGCTTGTCGTCGCGTTCCGCGCTCTGCACGAGCTCGCTCGGGTTCGGGGTGTCAGTCTCCGGTACGATGGGACCGTCGCGGGCGGCGCTCCGGCCATCAATCTCGGCTGCCGTGACTTGCGGGGTGCGCGTGTGCGTTTGATCGAGGGAGTTCCCAACCTCACGACAGGGTTTGTGATGGACCTGCTGGCCGATGGGTTGCCGTGGGATGCGGCAGTTCAAATGGCGCGAGAGGCCGGCGTCCTCGAGGGTGATGGCGCCTGGGACCTGGAGGGCTGGGATGCCGCTGCCAAGCTAGTTATTCTGGCCAATGCAGTGATGGGCGTGGATGCCAAGATCGATGATGTCGTCAGGGCGGGCGTGGCATCAGTGTCTGTGGCGGAGCTGATGGCGGCTAAGGCACGCGGCGAGCGGTATCGCGTGTTGGCCCGCGCCGAGTTGGGGCCGGATGGCGGTTGGAGCCTGAGTGCGCTTCCAACGGCGCTACGACCTGACCATCCCCTAGGCCGGTTGGGAAGCAAGCAGATGGGCGTCGTCTACACCACCGATATCTATGGTGAGATAACGCTGATCATCGAGGAGCGCGAGCCGATCCCATCGGCGGCAACGATGCTGCGCGATCTTCTCGACATCTACGTCGATGACCGCACGACGTTGGTGGTCTAGCCTATGGGTGGCCGCCCACGCATTGTCAGTATCTCCGTCATCGCGCTCACGGCGGGCCTCGTGTTGCTCGCACAGGTCTTGGCTATCAACGGCTGTCTGGTGCGAGGGACACGGCCTACTGCATCGGGCACGCCGACTCGCACGCCTCGGGCCTTGAGCACCGATGTTCCGACTATCACGTCAACGGCGACACCTCAACCGACAGCTGTCCCGCCCACCGCGACAGCCACTGCATTGCCGCCAACGTCGACTCCGAAGCCGACATCCACGCCGCGTCCCTTGGTGGATACCCCAACTCCGACAGAGTCTCCGGTCGTGGGCGGAGATGGGCTACCCGCGAATTCCCTCGGCGCCACGGCGGAGATCAGCGAGACCGCAGAAGGCCCCATCGATACACCCATTCCAGTCGCCTCACGTGTAGATGATCCCGCATCACCGTTCTATAACACGGTGTGGGTGGGACTCTACGGTACGCCTGCCGGACGTGGACTGGGCATCCTGGGTACTGCATCTCCCACCGAGACCGTAGCGATGGCAGTGCAGCAAGCGGAGGCCTACCAGGCGTTGCTGCCTGGCATTCACGTCATTCCTTACTTCCATATGGTGGTGACGATTGCGGACGCACATCCGGGACCTGATGGCGACTACGTCCATCGGGTGTCTGGGGAGCGTCTGCAGAGCTGGATAGACGTTGCCCGCGCGAATGGCCTCGTCTGTGTTCTCGACGTACAGCCGGGCTATAGCCCCCTCGCCTCGGAGCTAGCCTTTGTCGACCCGTTCCTGAGGCAGCCCGGGGTCCATCTGGCGCTCGATCCTGAGTTCATGATGCTCGATGGGGTGTCTGTGCCGGGCCAGAAGATCGGCACGATGACCGGAGCGCACGTCAACCAGGCGCAGGCCTGGCTGGACGTCATCGCTGCAGAGACGGGCGAGCGAAAAGTTCTCGTGGTCCACCAGTTCGACGATCGCATGTTCAGCGGAAAAGAGGACATCATCGACTATCCGTCGGTCGCACTGGTCTGGGACTCGGACGGATTCGGTGGCCCCGGTGCCAAGATTGGCGACTATCGCCAGTATGCAGCGGAGCCTGGCTTCGAGTACGGCGGCTTCAAGCTCTTCTATGACTATGATGTCCCGCTGATGGACCCAGCCGATGTGGTCATCCTCGATCCCTTGCCGGCCCTTGTGGTTTACCAGTAGGCCCTGGACGAAGCAGTCAGGACAAGCTGGTGCTGGAGCCATTCCGCTTCTGACGTTTCTGCACATTACTCAAGCTTCAGCTCCTCCCCCAACAGGTAGTGACTGAACCAGATGAGGTTCTGGTGCATGACCGCGTGGTTCTCCCGGGGTCGCGTGATCGGATGGCCCATTCCCGGAAAGATGAACAACTCCACTGGTACATTCATCTCCTTGAGCCCGCGGTAGAGTTCCATCGCGTTTGACAAGGGCACGCGCCGATCCTCAGCCCCGTGCTGGATGAGCATAGGCGTCTTGGCGTTGGATAGGTTACTGATCGGCGCGGCGCGGGTGTAGGGTTCACGATCACGGAACGGCGAACCCGACAGGTAGTCAATCGTGAAGTAGGGCACATCGTTGCTGACGTGGTAGGTGTACCAGTCAGAGATGCCCGCTCCGACGGACACAGCACGGAAGGCGCTGGAGTGAAGCCCTGCAAAGGCCGAGATATAACCCCCTTGGGACCAGCCCATGCACCCTACACGCTCAGGATCTATCCAGCCTAGCGACACAAGGTGCTCGATCCCTGACTCGATGTCCCACAGGTCGCCAACTCCGAGGTTGTTCACGTTGAGCTCTCGAAAAGCCTGGCCTCGACCAATGGAGCCGCGATAGTTGGGTTTGAGGACCACGACATCCTTGTTAACGAACTCGATGGCAGGATAGTAGCGAGTGTCCTCGGCTGTGAGATGGTGAGCCGGCGAGAACCAGGCCGGCCCTCCGTGAACGATGATGACCAGGGGATAGCGGCGTGCAGGATGGAAGGTGGACGGCTTTCGCAGAACACCCTGGATGATCGTTCCGTCTCGGCTGGTCCACTCGATCGTCTCGACGATGCCCAGATCCCATCCCTTCATAGCGGCGCCGCAGTCCGTCACTCGTTTGGTCTGCCAACCCTCTGGCCCAGAATCGGCCAGGTAGGCTTCTTCTGGCGTCGACGCGTTTGTGCCGATGAAGGCCATTCTACCTGCGTCAGAGATGTGTGGCCTGGCGCTGAGGCTCAACCCGGATAGGTCTATCGGGCTCAGTGCCGCCGCGGGAGCGACCGTAGCAGCCAGTTGGGCATCGTCATGCCCTTGCGCGCCAGGCCCCGGTGACGCGTGATCGGCCCGCGCCAGGCGCACTGCGGTGCCGTCCACGTAGGTGAGGTAGATGCCGCTGGGGGCCCACTGGAGACTCAGGACATCTCGGTCCAGTCCCGCGGTGATGTTGCTCAGGGCGCGAACAAACGCATCTGCATCAGGAGCTCCCAAGGCCGTACCGGCATCGATCAGCCAGAGATCGGCTCGTGTGTAGAGCTTATTATCGCGACCCTGGTGCTCGACCAGGAGCGTGCGACCATCGGGCGAGACTGCGGCAACGCGTGCTCGTGGGGGGAGCGCGAGTGGCACAATCTGCCCCAGGTAACTCAGATCCTCCTTCTCCCCGGTCGGCGGCGATGCATCCACCTGAACCGGCTCGCTCTCTGACGGCCTTGGCTCGCTGTCCGTGGTCACATTCGGCGACTGACGTGTGTCAGGACCCTTTTTTTTGTCAGATGCCTCTCCTTCGCGTCGAAGGTAGGCATCCAGTGCCTCACGTGCGTTGAGTTTGATACAGAAGCCGGATGTCTCACGGTCGTAGACCAGGTCATCACGTTTGCGACAGCTGAGGTAGACGGCATCCCACGTGGGAGAAGGCACAACCGACCGGATGAAGAGCGGTTCGGGAAGTAGCTTGCTCAGCTCAATCACCGGCATTGCGAGTGACTGGTCACCATTGTCGCTTGGCGCTCGTTGGCGTTTCTCGTAAGCGCGAAGCTCGGGCAGCCCAACGTAGAAGAGTGCGGATGCACTCGGTTCCTGTTCGAAGTGCGTGTAGCGCCCGAACTGCTGCTCGCGGTTGCCAGATCGGGACTCCGAGTCGGTGTCGGCCCGATAGAGGATGCCATCGGCGAACGGTGCGAACCAGTCGACACCATCGCTGTGATCGGTAACTTGCCACGGTTCGCCAATCAGATTCTCGTAGACATAGACCTGGGAGGAGTTCCAAGGATTGTCGTTGTCCCAGAGGACGGCCAGCGTGCGATCACCCATCCAGGCCAACTGGATGGCGACGCCGCTGCGTGTGAGCGGTGTTGTGGTTCCGCTTGCGACATCGTATATGTGGCAGAGTACTTCGTAGCTGTTCGACTGCCAGTTGGTCGAGCGCACGGTGAAGGCGATGAGGGCTCCATCAGGCGACACACTGACGCTCAGAAGCTCATCGAGCATAATCATGTCGCGGGCGCTCGGGTGGTAGGGCTCTGTCGGTTGATCCAGGGTCGCATCACGATCGGTAGTCACTGGGTTGCCTCCTTGACACGGAGATTGGGCCATCGCCGCTATAGGGGAGCGGAATCCCATTGTAGCACCGGCGGCGCCGTGATGGATGGCGGGAAGCTGACGTTTCCCTTGCGAGTTGCCACGCTCGCACGTCAACTGCCCAACTCCGTGGGCAGGATCCTGCAGGAGGGGCCAGATGTGCGGTGTTGGGCTCCTGGCGGTGTGCCTGGGGGCGATGGCTTCACGAAAACGGAGAGCTGCAACCTGGGCTACGCCGGTATGAGCTTGTTGGATCGCCGTTCGCATCTCGACGAGTGAGGCAATCACTCGGATTGCACGACCGGTAATCCCCGTCGTAATGTTGGTGCGGTAGACTAAGCTAGACAAAGGAGGGCACTATGCCGAAGTTCGAACGCGAGATCGAGATCGATGCACCCGTTGAGAAGGTGTGGGCAGTGGTCACAGACCCCAACACCTGGTCTCAGTGGCTACCAGGTGTGGGTGAGGGCGCCCACGTGGTGCCAGCTAGAGAGAGCAACACTCTCGAGTGGACCTCAGAGCGTGGGGCTGGGCGCGCCGTGATCACAAAGATCGAGCCCATGAGACGCCTGGAGGTTATGACCCAGGTGGGGGATGACCGAGACTCCCACGCTTTCGTCCTGCGCCCAAGCGGCGGTTTCCTCGGGATGAATGCCGACGAGTGCAAGGTGGAGTACACTCTGGATACTCTGATGGGTGGTGGCATTCTGGGCAACTTCGTCGCGGGCGGAAATCCCAAGGATGCTATGCGGGTCAAGAAGGCCGTGCACCTGCTGAGGAAGTTGGTTGAGAGCATCTAGCCGCTCTGAGTTCAGGCGACCATAACGAGTCTAGGAGGCACTAGAGATGGGACTTGTAGCTACAATCGTGGTGGGTTTGATTGCTGGTCTGTTGGCTTCGTGGCTGATGAAAGCCAAGACGGGGCTTCTGGTCGATCTCATTCTTGGGGTCGTCGGCAGTGTCGTCGGAGGCTGGATCACCAGCCTGGTCATGGGTGTGGATCTTGTCAGTGGCGTCAACGTCACGAGCATCCTGGTGGCGGTGGTTGGCGCAATCGTCGTTATTGCGGCCTACCGCTTTCTGAAGCGCTAGGAGACGGAGCCAGCCAAGCTGGCGACTGTCGTCGATCGAGACTGCATCTGCAGCGGGCGCTGACGTCACTTGAACGTCAGCGCCCGCGTGTTGTCTGTGTCACACGAGATAGCGCTGTCTAGCGTCCGGGACTCACTTTCTACGTGGCACGCACACGGCCTGATGCCAGGAATTCCTGGAGCCTGGGAGCGAGCCAGGCGATGTGAGCTTTTAGGTGTTGAGGCTGGTAAGCTGCTATGTAGTTAGCCACCCACAGCCTCCGACCGGTCTGGAAAAGGTCGATCTCTCCGGGGTATGCCTCGGGCCACGACGCGTGTCGCTCATATCCGGTTCGGAACGCATCGGTGTAGGGGCCATAGGCGTCAGGTGTCACAGCTTCCAGCAAATCGAGCCATGCCATCGCGATATCCTGTACGGGGTACCCCCACAGCGTGTCCTCGAAGTCGAACGGCCTCAGCTTCCCGCGATGGAGTTTGATGTTATCGTGCCATAGGTCATTGTGGATCACCCGGAGCCCCGCCGGATCGGCATAGCGGACGACGAAGGCGTCGTCCACGGCTGCGCGTGTGAGTGCCAGGAGGTCCTGCTGTTCCTGTGGCAGCGAGCCGAGGCACTTCGGGCAGAAGAGCACATCCGCCTCGTCTCGCGCAAGGTAGGTGTTCATCCGGCGCGACGTGAAGCCATCGGGAGGTCGGAACGTAGCTCCATGGGCGTGAATCCGTGCGAACAACGCGCCCATTTTGGTCAGTATGTCCACCGAAAGCCGCTTGCCGAGTACGATGCCCGGGATCCATGTCATCAGCGTCCAGCGGGTGACCTTCGCGAGGCCCTCAACGTTGACACACACGATGATGTCACCACCGTCGGGTGTGCGCACGGGCATTGGCGCGCCGATGTCGGTGTCGTGTCCCAAAGCCTCGAGCCACATCGCCTCGGAACGTAGATCCGTGTCGGTACGCCAGCCGGGAGCGCAGCACCGCAGTGCGAACAGCTCCCCGGTTCCAGAGCGGACGCGGTAGAGGGTGTTCGTTGCTGTCGCCAGGAGCTGCAGGCGGTCGGCATCGATCCCGAAGCTGGCGAGTGCTGCATGGGCACCGCTGCGCAGCCGACGAGCCTTGCCGAGACGCGTAAGGCTGCCATAAGGCTTCACATGCTGGTTAAGTTTGTTGGTCGTTTGTGTCACGCAGTATCCTCTGCCTAGATTGATCAAGATGGCTGCTGAACCCGGTACAGGCCGATTATCCGCGGCCTGCGTCGGCACGCAAACTGGTTGACAAACCCGCTATCCACTCTATACTGAAGAGTAGCTGAATCGGTAAAAGACGACGAACGGGAGGAGTAGGGGGTTCGGTGTCGGCAAAGCCGTTGGGCCGGTGGCTCGACGGTTCAGAGAGGAGAGCCATCGGCTGAAAGCTCTCCGTGATACCCACCACTGAAGGTCGCCCGGGAGTTGAGTTGCTGAAGTGCGGACCGGTGTTAGCACCTAAGTAACTACGGGGTCGCCCGTTACAGCGAGATCCCTTCGCCGGTGGCCTGGAGAGGTCACAGTAGGTTGAGGGAGGCAGAGATGCACGGGTTCGGTTGATGCCGGATCGGTGAATCAGGGTGGTACCGCGGAGCCCAATCCGTCCCTGGGATGGAATGGGCTCTTTTCGCGTCTGACGACCCGAGCGGACGGACAGGAGTGGGCAAGACTGTGGTAAAGGCTGCGATTCTGAACCTGCCGGGGATCACGGTAGGTGTGCGTGCCGGCGCGTTCTTGAGGAAACTGGTGCTCTCGAGACCAAGAGCCTGAAGGCTGAAGGAGGAGAAGAGACTATGACTGAGGCACTATCAAAGACATACGATCCTGGCGAACACGAGGGGCGGCTCTACGAGTGGTGGGAGCGCGAGGGGTACTTCAAGCCGGAGAAACTCATCGAGTTGGGCACGGCGAGTCCGGATGGGAAGCGGTTCTGCATCACGATGCCACCACCTAATGTAACAGGCATCCTGCATCTGGGCCACGCGATCACGGCAGCCATCGAAGATCTTGTGACCCGCTATCATCGCATGCAGGGCGCCGAGACACTCTTCTTGCCCGGCAGCGACCACGCGGGGATCGCGACTCAGAACGTTGTCGAGCGCGAGTTGGCCAAGGAAGGGCTCACGCGTCACGATCTGGGCCGGGAGGCATTCGTGGCCAGGGCTTGGGAGTGGAAAGCGATCACGCACGCGCGGATCACCGATCAACATCGGAAGCTGGGAATCTCGTGCGACTGGGACCGTGAGCGGTTCACGCTGGATGAGTCGTTGAGTCGAGCGGTGCGCACAGCCTTCGTCACGCTCTATGAGCGCGATCTCATCTACCGCGGCCCATACATGGTCAACTGGTGCCCACGGTGTGAATCGGCGATATCTGATCTGGAGGTCGAACCGCACGAGCATGCGAGTCATCTCTGGCACATTCGCTATCCGATCGTGGGCGACGACTGGGATGGACCCAAGGCTGCATGGGGCAGCGGGCAGTGGGCGGAAGGGGCAACAACGTTCATCCAGATGGCGACAACACGACCTGAGACGATCCTTGGCGACTCAGGGGTTGCAGTCCACCCTGCTGATGGGCGTTGGCAGGCACTGATCGGGAAGACGGCCTTCTTGCCGGCAGCCGATCGCCCGATTCCGGTGGTCGCCGACGATGCAGTGAAGCCGGAGTTCGGGACGGGGGCGGTGAAGGTGACGCCGGCACACGATCCCACCGACTATGAAATCGGCATGCGGCATGGGCTGACGCAGGTCAACGTGTTGACAACACAGGGCACGATGAACGCCGCAGCAGGTCCATACGAGGGGATGGACCGGCTGGAGTGTCGGAAGGCAATCGTGGCCGATTTCGAGAGGGAGGGCCTGCTGGTCAAGGTGGAAGACTACACTCACACCATCGGCCACTGCCAGCGGTGCGACACGATTGTCGAGCCGATGATCAGCACGCAGTGGTTTGTGCGCACCAAGCCACTAGCCGAGAAGGCGACCCGGGCTGTCGAGAGCGGCGAGATGCGGATCATCCCTGATCGGTTTGAGAAGGTCTACTACCATTGGATGGAGAACATCCGCGACTGGTGCATCAGCAGACAGTTGTGGTGGGGCCATCGCATCCCGGTCTGGTACTGTGATGATTGCAACAAGGAGTGGAGTGCACTGGAGGACCCCTCATCCTGCCCTGCGTGTGGCAGTAGCCACTTCCGGCAGGATGAGGATGTGCTCGACACGTGGTTCTCCTCCGGGCTATGGCCATTTTCCACGCTTGGCTGGCCTGATACTGAGTCTCCCGATCTCCAACGCTTCTTCCCGACAGATATGCGCGAGACGGGCTACGACATCCTCTTTTTCTGGGTGGCGCGCGAGACCATGCTCTCACTGGAGCTGATGGGGCGAGTCCCCTATCACACGGTCTACCTGCATGGCCTGATTCGCAACGAGCACGGTGAGAAGATCAGCAAGTCCATGCCCGATGCCTGGAAGTACGACCCGCTCTACATCGTTGACGAGTACGGGACGGATGCCTTGCGCTATACGCTCGCGACTTCGTCGACGGCTGGCAATGATATGAACCTGGATCTGCGACGCATCGAAGGGGCACGTAACTTCGCCAACAAGATTTGGCAGGCAACGCGGTTCATCCTTATGAACGTTGAGGACGAGAATACTGTCCCACTGGATGATCTGGATCCGGAGCGCCTTACGCTTGTCGATCGTTGGATCCTCAGCAGAGCTCAGACGTTGACGGCAGACGTCACGCGTTTGATGGATGACAACCAGTATGGCGAGGCGGGTCGTCAGGTCCGCGATTTCCTCTGGGACGAGTTCTGTGATTGGTACATTGAGGCAGCCAAGGGCAGGCTGTATGGCGACAGGGCCGACAAGTCAGCGCCCAAGGCAGTTCTGGTCACGGTACTTGAGCAGGCGATGCGGCTTCTACACCCCTTCATGCCCTTCGTGACCGAAGCGGTATGGCAGGCGCTGCCGGAGACCGCCAGGGAGGGACCTGCGCTCATCGTAGGGCGGTGGCCTGTGGCTGAACCCGCTTGGATCGACGAGGCTGTCGAACGACAGATGGCGCAGCTCATTGCGCTCGTTCAGGGCATTCGTGCTGTTCGGTCGGAGTACAGCGTGGAGCCATCGCGTCGTATCGCAGCGACGTTCTCGGCCGGATCTGCAGAGGGGTTCCTCGCCTCGGAGCGCGATGTACTCATAGCGCTTGCCCGGCTCGATCAAGAGCAGACCATTATCGTGGGCGCGACGGAGCCGCTAGTGCAGAGCGCCTCAGTGGTCGTGGGAGACGCCGTGGTCTACTTGCCGCTCGCAGGGATGGTCGACCTCGAGGCTGAGCGTGCCAGGTTGGGCAAAGAGTTGGCAAGTCTTGAGTCGCGCATCGTGGCAAGCGAGGAACGTCTCGGCGGACCGTTCGCAGCGCGTGCACCAGCTGGAGTCGTGCAACGCGAGCGGGAGAAGCTGGAGGAGATGCGCGCGGAGGCGGCGCAGATCCGCGATCAGGCGCAGCGATTAGGGTAGGCAGTCAGGAACATAACCGGAACGGGCGGGGCGCCCTACGATGATGACGCCCCGCCTATTCGGCTGGCTAGTCTGCCCAGAGGCTTACCAGCTTGAAAGCGTCGACATCGACGAGCCCGAGATCAGTCAGTTTAAGGTGCGGGATCACCTCCAGGGCCAGGAAACCGAGCTGCATCAGTGGATCGTGGAGGGTCGATCCCAACGCGTGAACTGCTGCGATGAGCGCATCCATTTGTCGTCGCACGACCTCAGCAGGGCGGTCCGACATAAGCCCGCCGATGGGCAAGGGGACTGCGGCAAGGAGTGCGCCATCGCGCACGGCCACAAGCCCGCCGCCCAAAGCCCTCAGCGCGCTGACCGCAGCGAGCATCTCTACATCGCTCACCCCGGCAACCGTGATGTTGTGGCAATCGTGGGCAACCGTGCCCGCGATCGCGCCCGCCTTGAGCCCAAGCCCTTGGACGAAGCCGAGGCCAACATTGCCTGTGCCGCGATGACGCTCGATGGTGGCGACTTTGAGCAGATCCCGGGTCAAGTCGACGACAGCCTCACCAAGGACAATCGAGGCAGGCAGGATGCGTGCCTCGGTGACCAATGTGTCGGGATTGACGCCGATCACGCGAATCAGCTTTCCCCGCGCCGGAATCTGGAAGCTGAGGCCGTCGACGTCCACCGCGACGGTGTGCCGGACGGCGGACAAATCCAGATCTTCATCTCCAAGCGGTGCGATCAGCGCTCCGCCCTCTGCGACGATGCGCCCCCCCGCAACGACGACGTCCGCCCGGAAGTCACTAAGCGATGGCGTGATCACGAGGTCTGCCCTGCGCCCAGGCCCGATGGCGCCACGATCGCGTAACCCGAAGGCTTCAGCGCCATTAAGCGTGGCCATTGTCACGGCGGTGACTGGGTCAAGTCCGGCGGCAATGGCCAGTCTTATGTGGTTATCGATCGTCCCGGTTGTGATCAAGTCAGCTGGATGCCGATCGTCGGTGGCGAACGCAAAGCGCCTCGAGTTGGCGGCTGTCACTGCGGGCAGCAAGTTCTGAAGGTTCCGAGCCGAGGTGGCTTCACGCAGTAGGACCGTCATGCCCAGGCGGGCTTTCTCCAGGGCCTCCTCTGCGTTGCTGCTCTCGTGGTCGGTCGATGGACCCGCTGCAATGTACGCCTGCAGCTGCTGTCCGGTGATGCCGGGCGCGTGGCCGTCGATGTGACCATCCTGGAAAGCTAGCAGTTTCTCAGCTGCACCAGGCATGCCCAGTGTGGCGCCTGGCACGTTCATGAACTCCGCCAACCCAAGGACGCGGTCGAGACCGCGCAACAGAACCAGGTCCTCAGCCTCGAGGCTAGCTCCGGCGGTGCCCATATGGGTAGCTGGAACACATGACGGCAAGGTAACGAATACCGTCAGTGGCAGATCCTCGGAAGCTTCCAGGATGTAGCGGATCCCGGCCACTCCTGCCACATTGGCGATCTCGTGTGGGTCGGCAATGACTGTGGTGACACCGTGGGGAAGCACCACGCTTGCGAACTCACGGGGAGTGCACATAGAGGACTCGATGTGCACGTGCGTATCGATGAGGCCGGGCACAACAATGCCCCCGTGAAGGTCAACTCTCTTCTTCCCCGCATAGCCCTGGCCAACGGCCGCGATGCGGTCATTGGCGATGGCGACCTGGGCATCCAAGATCTCGCCCGTGTAGACGTTGACGACGTACCCATTTTCCAGCAACAGGTCAGCAGGTATGTCGCCTCGCGCAACGGCAAGAAGGTGTGCCAGTTCCATTCGGTCCATAGGGCCTCCTATCAGCTTGCACCAGCTTGGCGGAATTCGGGTCGGCAACGAGGTAACAGGGGTGCAGCCGATGCTCGAATTGTACGTAGGGGGCTGCAGAGGACAAGTCTCATCAAACTTGTCTGGCTCGTTTGGGGTTGCTGGAACTGGCGGGCAAGGCCAGTACCAGTCGCCTGGCTGCTGTTGCCCGTCGGTTGCTGGTATGGGGTACCAGACGGGAGTGCTGAACCGGGCATCTACGGTATAATGTCATCGAACGACGAGAGGGGATTTGAATGCCGAAGACGTATGTCTGCCTGGACATCGAGACGACGGGGCTGGACCCAACGCAAGACGCGATCATCGAGATCGGCGCGCTGCGATTCGATCAGAGCCGCGTGCTCGAGCGCTTTTCTACTTTCGTCAACCCTGGTCGAAAGCTAACCCCGTTTATCACCGAGCTGACGGGCATTCGTGACGCCGACCTCGTCGGAGCGATAGTCCCTCAGGAAGCTGCGCGCCGCCTTGCCGATTTCACGGGCCGTGATCCCGTGATCGGGCACAATGTGGGCTTCGACCTGGGATTTCTTCGGCGTCAGCGCGTCCTGCACGAAAACCCCGCGATCGACACCTTCGAGCTTGCTGGGATACTGGTGCCTCACGCAAGCCGCTACAGCCTGCAGAACCTGGTCAAGGAGCTGGGCATCGATCTACCAGCGCAGACTCATCGCGCACTGGACGATGCGGAAATGACCTACGCGTTGTTCGGGGTGCTTATGGAGCGGGCCGCCCAGCTGGCGCCCGAGACGCTTGAGGAGATCGTGCGGTTGGGGCGCCGGGTGACTTGGGGGGCGACGCAGTTCTTCAGCGACGCTCTCTATGTGCGCCAACGTCGCGGTTTTCAGGGTGCCATTGGCGCACAGATGGCTGCCCGGCGGGGGCTGGAGGACACTGGGCCGCTGTTCGTTGATGATGACGAACTGGGCCCACCGTTGAACCCAAGACGTGAGCCCCGTGAGATTGACCTACTCGCGCTGACCGAGCTACTGCGGCCCGGTGGATCGATCGCGACCGCGTACCCGGAGTACGAGTATCGCGACCAGCAGGTCGAGATGTTGCAGGCTGTGGGTGAGGCTTTCAACACGGGCGGGCACCTGCTTGTTGAGGCGGGCACGGGTACCGGGAAATCTCTCGCGTACCTGCTTCCTGCTGTGGAGTGGGCCGTGATGAACGAGCAGCGCGTCGTGATCTCGACCAACACGATCAACCTCCAGGAACAGCTAGCCAACAAGGATATCCCACAGCTTGCTCGCTCACTATATGAGTTCCGCGCGCAGATCCTCAAGGGGCGCTCGCACTACATCTGTCGGCAGCAGTTTGAGGCACTGAGGCGCCGTGGCCCGACGGGTGAGGATGAGATGCGCGTATTGGCCAAGGTGCTGTTGTGGCTACCCAACACCCTCGACGGGGATGGCGATGGCCTGTTTCTCCCGACGCAGCCCGAACGAGAGATCTGGCGCACGATATCGGCGGCTACCGAAGCGTGCAATCCGGACCGGTGTCCTTTCTACCTCAGCGATGCGTGCTTCTTCTACCGAGCCCGCGCCAAGGCTGAATCGGCACACCTTCTGATCGTGAACCACGCGTTACTTCTGGCAGACATCGCCACGCAGAATCGGGTGCTACCTGAATATGATCTGCTCGTCATCGACGAGGCACATCATCTGGAGGGTGCGACGACCGAGTCGCTTCGCTACTCGGTCAATTGGTTGGAACTGCAGCGTGCATTCGATGGTCTGTTGCGGCCTAGTAGGACGCAACCCGGACTTCTCGACGAGATTGCGGCCGCTTCGGACAAACTGCCCCGAAGTGCAGGCGTGCGAGTCCGCGATGTGATGGTGACGTTGGGGAGCCTGGCAGACCGAGCCCAGCGCGGTATAGAGGCTCTGTTCTCGACGCTCGAGGGGATGATGGAAGCGCGCACTGGACGGGGAGGTGCGTACGGAGCGCGTCTAAGGGTCACCGATGAGCTGAGAGACGATAGTGCTTGGGACACAGTCGTGCAGCTCTGGTCGCAGGCGGATCCGCCCCTCGGACAGCTTCTTGACGGCCTGGAACAACTGGGAACGGGGCTTGAGGTGGCCGTCGAAGGCAATCTGCCCGTATTGGAGAATGCGCGCGCCCGGTTGCTGGCGGTGAGGCGCGCATTGGGCGATGCCCTTACAAACCTCCAGCAGCTCATTGTCTCTCCTCAGGGAAACTCCGTGAGTTGGTTTGAAGTAAGGAATCGGAGTCCTTTCACGGTGACTACCGTGCCACTGCACGTAGGGCCGCTCATTCGTGAGCACTTGTTCGACAAGAAGCGCACGGTGATCCTCACTTCCGCGACTCTGCGGATCGAGGGCAGCTTCGATTACATCCGCGAACGGTTGGGAGTACCAGAAGGCGCCGCGGAGTTGGCGCTTGGGTCCCCATTCGATTACCCGTCGGTGGCTCTTATGTACATCGTGTCGGACGTGCCGGAGCCCAACGAGTCCGGATATCAGCGAGCAGTCGATGAGACGCTCACCGACCTGTTCCGGTCAACCAAAGGACGTGCTCTGGCTTTGTTCACCTCTTACAGCCAGCTTCGGACAACGACAGAAGCGATTACGCTTCCTCTCGCGCGCGAAGGAATTACGGTGCTATCGCAGGGCAGCGGGACATCGCGGGCTCAGCTGCTTGAGAGCTTCCGTACGGGCGAGCGTGTCGTCCTTCTGGGCACACGGTCGTTCTGGGAAGGTGTTGACGTCTCCGGCGAGGCATTGTCGTGTCTGGTGATCGTCAAACTGCCGTTCGACGTGCCGGATGATCCGATTGTCGCAGCGCGTGCAGGTATGTACGAGGATGCCTTCAATGAGTACATGGTACCTGAAGCGGTGCTGCGCTTCTTGCAGGGCTTTGGACGACTCATCCGCACTGCCTCGGACCAGGGCATCGCTGTGGTGCTCGATCGACGCTTGCTGACGAAGTCGTATGGTCGGCGCTTCATTGATTCGTTACCCGACCCCCGGGTGCACCTCGGCAGGCGTGCGGCTCTAGGGGTCGTCGCCGAGCGCTGGCTGGCGGGGCAGCCGTTACCCGCAGCTGCGACGGTGGCCATCTCTGATGATGATGTGTATGATCCATCGGATGGAGATGGTTCTGGTCAGGACGAGCCATCGTGGTTTTGGGGTGCTTGATGCTGGTGGACAGTGCGGAGGTACTATGCGTATAGTGGTCGATGCCTTTGGGTCGGACAACTGCCCAGGACCGGATGTGGCAGGTGCAGTCATGGCTGCGCGGGCCTGGAAGGATGAGATCATCCTGGTTGGTCCTGAGGAGCGGACACGCCAGGAATTGGTGAAGCACAACGTGTCGGACCTGAGCATTCGCGTGGTACATGCGCCCGACATCCTCACGATGGCCGATCACTCCGATGATGTGCGGGCTAAAGAGAACTCGTCTATTCGCGTTGGGATGCGCCTTGTGCGCGACGGGGAGGCCGATGCATTCGTTTCAGCTGGTAACACCATTGCCTGCCTCGCCTCCGCTATCTTTGATCTGCGGCGCATTCGGGGCATCCGGCGCCCAGCACTCTGCGTGACCTATCCTCTGACCTTCGAACCGATGCTGTTTATGGATACTGGCGCCACAGCGGATCCGACCCCCGAGATCTTGTCGCAGTTCGCACAGATGGGTGCGATCTATGCTGAGCGCGTCCTGGGGATCGCGAATCCACGGATCGGCCTCCTGGCCAACGGTGAGGAGGAGGAGAAGGGAACGATGGTCCTCCGCGACACATTCGCGCAGCTCAAGGCAAGTCACCTGAACTTTGTGGGCAATATCGAGCCGAAGGAAGCCGTTAGGGGCCTGGCGGATGTGGTAGTGACCGATGGGTTCACGGGTAACATCCACATCAAGACTGCCGAGGCTGTAGCTTCCTTCCTGAAGCACATGGTCAAGCGCGATGTGCTGGGACCGGCCCTATCCAAGACCGGTCTGGCGCTGATGGTGCCCGGCCTGATCCTGGCACTGCCTGGCTTGCTGCTTCTGTTGCCAGGACTCCGACGCCTCGCCAGACGCATCGACTATTCAGAAGTCGGTGGCGCTCTGCTTCTTGGCGTCAACGGTGTGGTAGTCGTGGGTCACGGGCGATCGAACGCCAAGGCCGTGATGAGCGCTGTGCAGCGTGCGCGTGAAGCCGTGGCAGCGAATGTCATTCCCACGATCGCCGCGGGATTGGCGGCCACAAGTGATTGACATGCGTTTGGCATGCGGTGTACGGTGGTGTTTGGCTCTCGAAGGAGGCAGGCATGCAGATCATCTCGAATGAAAAGCACATCAGTTCCCGCAGAAAGATCGGGGAGCGTGCCCCCTTTGTGGGCTTGGTCCTGTTAGCCGTGTCGACTGTATTGGTCTTCCTCAAGCCCGAGTGGCTCTGGGCAACGATGGCGCTGGTCTGGGTCGGGTTTATGGTGTCGCTCGCGGGTAGTTATCTCGGTGACCGCTATGTGGGGCCCAACGCTGGACACCGACGGATTCCTGAGTCGCTCAAGGGGCTTGATGGCAGCTATGCTCTGCTGATGTACAAGACAGCTGTCCCCTTCGTCCTGGCAGAGCCCGGCGGGCTTACAGTGCTGAGCGTTAAGTCGCAGGGTGGCACGATTACCTATGCCGATGGCAAGTGGCGGCAGAGACAGAAGCTCGGACTACTGCGCCGTTTTGCCGGGCAGGAGTCGTTGGGACGCGCTCACAAGGGTGCCGAACTCGAGCAATCCATCCTGACCGATCAGCTCAAGAAGCTCCTGCCTGATGGGGTGACAGTTCCCGTGCGGTCACTCCTCGTGTTCACTAACCCGGACGTCGTCCTGCAAGTCGATGAGGATTCCGTCGCCGTCCCTGCGGTTCGGGCTTCCGAGCTGAAGCGCTGGTTGCGAAGGACTCCGATGCGTCCACAGCTGACTGACCCCGTTCAGCACGCTCTCCGCACCGCTCTGCATCTGAATGAAGAGGGCGCGACTGACGCCTGATTCGCATCTTGGTACCTAGCTGACCTCTCAAGGCTACGCCCTGGTTATCGTCGACCAGGGCGTAGCTGTTCCTGGGCGCTCTCGTGCCCTGGACTGCTGGAGCGTCAGGTGACCTGGCCTCCTGGGTAGTTTGTGCCGTGAGTGATGTGCAAATCCCGAGAAGTGCAGTATACTTAGCACCAACAGCCACGAGGGGGGCACTTCATACGCTATGACGCCCGATGCGGAGAGATACCGCAATGGCGGCGCTTTGTCGTTTCCCCGCAAGTGGCAGATAAGGAGGATGCCGCTGCAGGATAGATTAGCTTACAGTCTTACGCGAGAAGGAAGTGTGCTAACCCTAGGAAGGAGTAGAGCAATGTCCCGAAAGTCCCTTTACAGTCTGTTTGCCGCTCTGATGGTGTTCGCGATGGTCCTGAGTGGCTGTGGCGGCACGCCAGAGGCTACGGTGGCCCCGACGGCTGAGTCTCCTGCTGCAGAAGAGCCTACTGGTGAGGCGCGTCCGCTTTGGACCCCCGAGCTCAAGCAAGCCTTTGCCGCGGCGATTGATCGCGAGGTCATCGTGGACCGCGTTTTCGAAGGCCGGAACACGCCAGCTTACCATATGGTACCTGATGGCTATCCCTATGCCACCGAGCCGTTCCTCGACAAGTATGGCACGCGCGACCTTGAGATGGCGAAGACCCTGCTCACCGAGGCGGGCTATACTGCCGACAATCCCTTTGTCTTTGATCTATGGTACCCTCCCGAGCACTACGGCACAACTACAGCTGACGTGATGCAGGTCATCAAGGAGCAGCTTGAGGAAACCGGGATGATGCAGGTGAACCTGAAAACCCAGAACTGGGCTGAGTACGTCAATGCCTTTGTTGAGGGTGAGGCCTATCCCGTCTTCATGCTGGGTTGGTTCCCCGACTTCGTTGACCCCGACACGTGGTTGACGCCGTTCGCTTCATGTCTGCAGTCACCTGACAATGGCGTGAACTATTGCGATGAGAAGATGGACGGGCTTCTGCAGAAGGCCGCAGCCTCCAGCGATCCCGCCGTGCGCGAAGCCACCTACGCTGAGCTAGGCGAGTACTATGCTGAGCAGGTGCCAACGCTGCCGCTGTTCTTCGAGCCCGAGTTCATCACCTATCGCGATGGTGTTGAGGGCGTAACGATCGGCGCTCCGTTCGAGTTCAACTACAATGTTCTCAGCTTCGCTGCGGATGCTGAGCCGGCCTCGGGCAACACTGACACAATCATCATCGGTACGACTGACGAGGTCAACAGCCTTGACCCCCAGGACGCCTATGCAACACACGACTGGGAGATCATCAAGAACACCGGCCTCACGCTGCTTCAGTACACGCCCGGCACAGCGGATCTCGTTCTGGGTGCCGCAGCGGCTTTCCCCGAGGTCAGTGATGATGGGAAGACCTTCACGTTCACGCTGCGCGATGATCTGAAGTTCGCCGATGGCACGCCAGTCACCGCTGCCGACTACGTTCGGTCCTGGGACCGTTTCAGCCTGGAAGGCCAAGTGTCTGGTCTGGTCCAGATCTACGTGGAGAGCGTTGAGGCTCCCGATGACCTAACGGTTGTTTACCACCTCAAGGACGCCTTTGGGTTCTTCGATGCGTTGACGGCGACTGCCCCGTTCGTTCCTGCGCACCCCAATACGTTCCCGACGGATGAGATCGTCGCCTTCCCTGAGACCATGGATGGCATTGGGCCGTACCGGATGGTAGAACTGGTCACCGGGCAGCAGATGGTGCTCGAGGCTAACCCGAACTATAGTGGCGATGCCCCGGCCATCCCCAACGTGATCATTCGTTACTTCGCAGACCCAACCACCATGAGCAATGCAGTTGAGAAGGGCGAGATCGACATCGCCTGGCGTACGCTGGGCCCGGTTGAGGCCACCCGTCTTCAGGATGTGGATGGTCTGAACGTAGTAAAGATCGATGCCCCGACGCTGCGCTACCTCGTGTTCAACATGAACTACATGGTCGGTGGCGAGTAACGGAAGTCAGTCGGCCTGACAGGGGTGGGGGGGACGCGTTCCCCCCGCCCCACTTGTTGACGCTACCCAGAGGCCGCTCTGATTGCGGTCGACTCTTCGATTGGGAGCCGCCTTATGTCTGCATCGTTTCGCAGTTTCGTCATTGCCCGCATCCTCCTGACTATCCCCATGGTGCTTATCCTGGTCACGATGGTCTTCTTTGTCATGCGGGTCCTGCCTGGCGACCCGATACGGTCGCAATTGGGCCCGAAGGTCAGTGAGGAACAGGCTCAAGCTATCCGCGAGCGCCTGGGTCTCAATCGCCCGCTCGCAGTTCAGTACTTTGAGTTCCTGTGGCGTATGGTGACGCTCGATTTTGGCAACGCGCTAACACAGGGTGAGCGTCCCATCCGCGACGAGCTTGCGGAGCTGCTCCCGGCAACGATCGAGCTTACTCTTCCTGCCATGGCTCTCACGTCAATCGTTGGTGTGTACAGCGGAGCGTACGCCGCCAGGCACAGAAAGCAGCCGTCCGATTACGCGATTCGGGTTTTCAGTATCGTAGTTTATGCGATTCCGGTCTTTTTCATGGGACTTATGTTCCAGATCATTTTCAGCGTTCGCCTGGGCGTGCTCCCGTTGGCAGGGCGCATGGATGCTGTCCTGCTACGTGACTTCCGCCCCGTCACGAACTTCTACATCCTGGACGCGATTCTGCAGGGCAACTGGCTGGCTCTCAAGTCGCTTGTCCTCCATCTTGTTATGCCATCGGTGACGTTGGGCCTCATTCTCATGGGCCCGTTCATCCGATTAACACGGGTCAATATGATCGAGGCGCTACAAGCGGACTATATCACGGCCGGGCGAGCACGGGGGCTTCCCGAGAAGCGGCTAGCCTACCGTCATGCACTTCGTAACACGTTCATTCCAATTCTGACGCTCATTGGTCTTCAGTTTGCGTTGCTCCTGGCTGGCGCAGTGCTGACCGAGACAACTTTTTCGTGGCCCGGGATGGGACGCTATCTGGTCAAGCGGATTGAATTGCGCGACTACAACGCGGTGCAGTCGGTGATCGCGGTCTTTGCCCTAGCTGTGGGCGCGATCAGCGTCATGGTGGACATTCTCTACGCTTTCGTTGATCCACGCGTCCGCTACTAGGAGGGAAAATGGCAAGAGGCATGAATGTATCGGGTGCCGGCACCGCTGGCACCGACCGGGAGCCTCTCGCGGCTGCGGCAGACGTCGAGGTGCCGCAGTGGCAGCTCGAGCTCGATCGGGTGGGGGTACTACGGCGCCTATTCCTGGCACGCAAGTGGTATGGGGGCGACTGGTGGTTCGTGCTGGTCAGCGCGATTTTGCTCCTGTTCATCATCACTGTCGGCTTGTTCCCTGGTTGGTTCGCGCCCCACGACCCCAGAGCGGAGGTCGGTCCATCATTGTTAGCACCTGGAGAGCTCTCCTCGCAGTACGTCCTGGTCGCCCCTCGCTCCGCTCGAGTTACAGCGCTTGCAGAGGTAGGGAGTCGCGATAGCCAGATCGGATATGTTGTTGGCACACCCGCCGCACAGGCGTTACGCGGTGCTCTGGATGAACTCAATGCTGAGGCAGCTGCAGGAGCTGGTCAGGGCGTGCGCTACCAGCCGCGGCCAACGCGCTACGACACGCTAGATGAAGCACTTCAGGCCCTGGCGGGTGGCGCCATAGATGCTGTGGTTGCGGCTCCCGAGAACGTTGAGAGCTTGCTGGTGGCATATCCCGATCTGGAGATTGCGACATCGCTGCGTGAGGCGGCGGAGCGCGGTTTCTTGTTCGGCACCAATCAAATCGGCCAGGATGTCTTGAGCCGGATCATCTGGGGGACCAGGATCGCTCTGATTGTCGGACTGAGCTCTGCTGTTGCTTCGCTCGTTGTCGGGGTGCCGTTGGGGCTTGTTAGCGGTTACGTTGGCGGCACGCTTGACCGTGTGTTGACGCTAATCATGGATAGCCTCTACTCGTTTCCGGGATTGATCCTTGCGATTGCTATCGCCGCAGTTCTGGGAGCGGGCATTGGGAACATCATCGTCGCCATTGCCGTGCTCTATGTTCCAACCTATTACAGGATTGTACGGGGTCAGACGCTCTCAGTGAAGGAGGAGCTTTACGTAGAGGCGGCTCGTAGCCTCGGTGCGACGCCATTTCGTATCCTGCGTGACTTTATCTTCCCGAATGTCATTCCTTCGGTCGTGATCATCTTCTCCGTCAACGTGGCTGACGCAATCCTCACGGAGGCAGGGCTAAGTTTTCTGGGATTTGGTATCCCTCCCGACACGCCCGATTGGGGCATTGATCTGGCACGCGGTCAGGACTACCTTCGCCGCGCCTGGTGGCTCATTACTTTTCCTGGCGTTATGGTGACCCTCGTCACCTTCGCGTTCAGCATGTTGGGCGAGAGCCTGTCCGAGATTCTGAACCCCCGGTTGGCGGAGGTATAGCGATGGAATCCTCTGCTGTCGGGAAGGACGTGCTGGTTCAGGTTCGTGATCTGTCGGTCACATACCACACGCGCTTGGGCCCGCTCAGTGCTGTCAATGGCATCTCCTTCGACATCTACAAAGGTGAGATCCTGGGCCTGGTCGGTGAGAGCGGCTGTGGAAAGAGCACCCTGGGCAAGGCTCTGATGCGTATGATCGCTCCGCCGGCAGAGATCAGCGGAGGGCACATCATCTTCGACGATGAGGACATCATGGCCTACGACGAAGAGCAGATGCGCGACTTCCGCGGCCGGCGCGTGAGCATGATCTTCCAGGACCCGTTGACGTCGCTCAACCCTGTGCAGCGCGTCGACGAGCACATTGTGGAGGCCATCAAGGTTCACGAACCCAAGACATCGGTCGTCACAGCCCTCGAACGTGCCCGAACGTTGGTTCAAACGCTCGGAATCCGAGAGAACCGCTTGCGCGACTATCCCCATCAACTGTCCGGGGGCATGAGGCAGCGCGTGATGGTTGGCCTGGGACTCGTGCTCAATGCTGATCTGATCGTGGCGGATGAGGCGACGACCTCACTTGACGTGATTGTGGAAGCTAAACTCCTGGATGAGTTCAAGCGCCTACGCGACGAGTTCAACCTGACGATTCTGTTGATCACGCACAACATCGCGCTGGTCGCCCAGATCGCTGATCGCATCGCAGTGATGTACGCGGGCCAGATGGCTGAGATCGGTGATGTGGCGACCGTCTTTGATGATCCACGTCACCCCTATACCGATGGTCTGCTTCGGTCAGTGCCCAACGTGAAGCTGGATGAACGTGAGGTCCTCTACAAGATGGGAGGGGAGCCGCCAAACCTGACCCATCCACCTGCTGGCTGTCGGTTCCATCC
The DNA here is from genome assembly GCA_034676785.1 of Anaerolineae bacterium. GTDB lineage: Bacteria > Chloroflexota > Anaerolineae > B4-G1 > SLSP01 > PWVB01. Next base: position 25,914 of record JAXDDP010000136.1, read on the forward strand.
CCGGTGTCCGTTGGCGATGCCCATTTGCAGCGCAGAGGAGCCTCAGTTGTTGCCGGTATCCGGTGATGGTCGTCATCTGGCGCATTGCTGGCTTCAGCAGCCACGGTCCCGCGGCGGCGAGGTGGCACTATGAAGGTGATTGATCCGAACGACAATCTTGTCGAGGTTCGCAACCTCACGAAGTGGTTCCCTGTACAGCAAGGATTGCTTGCCCAGGTTCTTGGGGGCAAGCAGCGCTTTGTCCATGCCATTGATGGCGTGAGCTTTGAGATCCGCCGTGGTGAGGTTTTCGGTCTGGCAGGCGAAAGCGGTAGTGGCAAAACGACAACGGGGCGCGTTGTCGTCGGTCTCACCCCGCCCACATCGGGCACGGTGACCTTCGATGGCATCGACCTTACTGGTATGGGCTCTACGGGGTTGCGGTCGCTGCGCCGATCTATGCAGGTGATCTTCCAAGATCCCATGGCCTCACTGAATCCTCGGATGTCGCTGGGACGCTCGATTGGTTACGGACTCGAGATCCACAATCCTGAGATGGACGGCGAGGCGCGACGTGCTGCCGTTGTTGAGATGCTGGAGCGGGTGGGGCTGGCGCCGGCCAATTACTTCTACAACAAGTTCCCGCATCAGACGTCGGGGGGACAGAGGCAGCGTGCCGCGATCGCGCGGGCGCTCATCACTCGACCAGAGCTTGTGCTGGCGGACGAGCCGATCGCGATGGCTGACGTCAGCGTGCGCGCCCTGCTGCTTGACCTAATGAACGAGCTAAAGCGCGATTTCGACCTCACCTATCTGTTCATCACGCATGACCTGGCTACAGCCAAGTACATCTGTGATCGCGTCGGGATCATGTACCTGGGGATGATGGTCGAAGTAGCCGAATTGCGCGAGCTCTATACCCATCCGCTCCATCCCTATAGCCAGGCTCTTCTGGCGGCGGTGCCTGTACCTGATCCGCACCAACGGCGCACGCAACCGATGCCCGAAGGTGAGATACCGAACCCGATCAACCCGCCGAGCGGTTGCCGTTTTCATCCGCGTTGTCCGATCGCGGGGCCCGTCTGCAGTGTGGAAGTGCCAACCTATCGCGTTCTGCGCCCCGACCACTGGGTTGCATGCCACTATGCAGAGCGGCACCTACCGTCGCACAGTTAGCGTAGGAAGTATACACAATGAGCGCTGGCCCACTGGTGGCCGGTGCACCATCGGAGTTGTGCTCGACGACGGCAGACGAAACGCGCTCCCAATGTGATCCATTGGGAGCGCGTTCTTGTGTGAGATCGGCGCTGGAGACTACGGAAGCGGCGGAGGCTTAGCGGCGAACAGGCTCGCCAGGTCGGCAACGTCCCCAGCCTTGGTCCAGGCCGCCATACCCGCCTTCCAGACGAGCGTGTCGGGCGTGATCTTGCCAGCCTGAATCTGCTGCTGCAGTGTTCCGACATCGAAAGGACCGGCCTGCTGCCCCCCGATTGCGGCATAGAAAGCCACCTGCTGAGGCAGTGGCGGCGGGGCCGCCGCCGCGGCCTGCTGCCCACCTTGAACGGACTGGCCCAGCATTTGGCCCATTGCAGCACCCAGGCCCACGCCTGCACCGAGGCCTACGCCCGCACCAGCACCACCACTCGGGTTGTTCGCAGCGGCTACCATCGCTTGGGCCCCTTGGTACTGCATGTAGGCGCCCATATCGCCGATTGCGCCCATGGAGGCTGCTGTGTCGATGGCCTTCGCAGTCTCTTCGGTAGGCGAGATCGACTCGACATAGAACGAGTTGAGCGTTACGCCACGGGAGAGGAACTCCTCCGCTGCCTTGGCTCGTACGCCGGCCGCGAGCTCCTCGACGAAGGCCGCCATCTGCAAGATCGACTTACCCATCTCGCCGACTAGATCAATCATCTTCGTCAGGAGGATGCTGCGGAAGAAGTTCTGGATGTCTCGGGTGCTGTAGAGGTTCTGCGTGCCGACGATCTTCGTCACGAAGAGCTGCGGGTCAGTGATTGTCACTGCATAGGTCCCATATCCCGTGACACGCGCCATACGCAGAATGGGATCAACGATCGTGATCGGCTGCGGCGTACCCCACTTCATATCGGTCAGTTCACGAGTCGTGACGAAGTACGCCTCGGCCTTGAACGGCGTCTGGCCTGAGAAGGCCTTGCCGATCAGGTCGACCAAAAGCGGGATGTTGGCCGTCGTGATCGTATGGCGTCCGGCCCCGAAGGTGTCCAGTGCCTTGCCGTCACGGAAGAAGACGGCGGCCTGAGACTCCCGTACGATGAGCTGGCTACCGATGCGGAAGTCGCCCGATCCCCGCTCCGGGATGCGGTGAACCATCTCGCCCTTACCCTCATCGACGTACTCTATAATGTCGAAAACACGTGCCATCTTCTGTTACCTCCCTTGGTCTAGGCTGCCGCACCCATGTCGGGCGCGACTGCGATTTGAGTGCCCTGTGTGGCTACTCTGCCGTCCCGCGGAGCACATCGGCTCGCTGGTCGAAGGTAGCATTTGCCTCTCGACCCAGATCCCGGATCATCAGCACAAGCGAGCGCGCGTCTTCGCCCTCCACTGCTTCGCGAGCGCGGGCGATGGCAGCCTCAATACGGTCTGCGAAGGATACGAGTGTGCTGTCGAACTCGTACACGCGATCGAGGTCATCCTCCTTGACCCGTGCTGCATCGAACAGCCCTCCGTAGCCATAGGGTGCGGTTCGTACACGGTCAATGAAGGTCTGAATCTGTGTCGCAGCACTGCCAGCCTCGTCCAGCAGGTCGTACTTACCGGCGGAAATAAGATCCGTCTGAAGTGCATCTAGCTGGGTCTTGACAGTGCGCATACGATTGGCAATGTGGTCGCGCAGCAGCTTGTCTGCCTCTCGACGTTGCTCCTTCTCCTTGTATCCCTTGTAGCCGGGGACTTTCGCGATCAGCGCCTCGAGACTGGTCATCTCGCCCTTGATCTTGTCGAGCATACTCATGCTAACCCTCCTGATAGTCTATGCTAGATGCCACTGAACCCTGGGGCAACAAACGCTAGGCGGAGGCCGGCGGATCGGGTCGGGAGGCGATCCAGGACCCTCCGGAAATCCGCCACGCTATCCATCTCAATCCACTGCTGATTCTAGCATGGAAATCGTGCAGTGGTACATGAGCTTGGCTTGGGCCATCCATAGCTGACAACATGTACGAGGTTGGCGACAGGAGGTTGCAGGGTTTGTAGACTGCAAACCCTCACTCGCTCTCCACTGGCTGAGCGGCGGCTCTGGGCGACGTAACAGTCGTGGCGACCCACTTCAGGATTCGGGCAGGCATGTCATCACGGTTGCGGCGATCGATCTCACGGACCTCGACCTGAGCCAGGAACTTGAATGCATCTGCCTCTGGCTGGGGACTCCCCATAATGGACCCAATGACGTGGTGTTCGCCCATGATGGCTTCCATCACCGTATCCTGGAAGGCCTGTGAAAAAAGCTCCATCGAGCCTATCTCATCGACGATGATGATCTTGCGCTCGGCCATGGCGCGACGCAGTGCCCTGACCCCCACACGCTCAATCGCTGGAACGTCCACGCCATACCGTCCGACCCTGGGGACAGTTGGGCTTCGAAAGTCTTTGTGGGCGATCGTCACTTCCTTGCCGGCCAGCGTGATCAGTTTGAAGCCATGTCGCCCCCCAGCACCGACGATCTCCTCAGTGTAGAATCCGCCGGCGCGATCACCCAGTCCTGCGATGATGTGCTTGATGATCGTGGTCTTGCCAATGCCGGGATAGCCGGTCAGCAGGATGGACTTAGCCATTCTCCTCCTCGGTAGTACTCTGATCGTCAGCCCTGGCGAATCCAAGAAGCCGATGCTGCCAGAGCGGGCTTCGCAACGATAGCCGGATTCGAGTATAATCCTGGCTAGCAAGTTTGCAAGGAGGGTCCATGCGCATCCTCATCACTGGAGGGGCCGGCTTCATTGGCTCCCATCTCTGCGATCGGTACCTGGCTGCAGGTCACCACGTGCTCGCGATGGATAACCTGAAGACGGGAAGCACCGACAACATCGCTCACCTGGCTGGTCACCCGCGGTTTTCCTTCATCAAGCACGACGTGACGACGTTCATCTACGTCGCTGGGACCGTCGATATGGTTCTGCATCTGGCATCGCTGCCAAGTCCGGTCGACTACCTCAATTTCCCCATTCAGACTCTGAAGGTCGGGGCGCTAGGTACTCACAACACCCTCGGCCTTGCCCTGGCAAAGGGGGCACGCTACTTGCTTGCCTCGACGTCCGAGGTATATGGAGACCCCTTGGTACACCCTCAGGACGAGAGCTACTGGGGCAATGTCAATCCGGTTGGGCCGCGTGGCGTCTACGACGAGAGCAAGCGGTTTGCCGAGGCCTTGACCATGGCGTATGACCGGTACCACGAGGTTGATACGCGGATTGTGCGGATTTTCAACACCTACGGCCCGCGGATGAGGGCCGACGACGGGCGCGTTGTGCCGAACTTCATCAATCAGGCCCTGCGCGGCGATCCATTGACGGTGTACGATCACGGTCGTAGGACCCGGGCATTCTGCTATGTCGATGACCTTGTCGAAGGCATCATACGGCTCATGGAGTCAGATGTGGATGGCCCAGTCAACATCGGCAATCCCAATGAGATCACCATCGTCGAGTTCGCTCGCCTCGTCATCGAGGCCGCGGGCAGCACGTCGGAGCTTAGCTACATCGTGCCCGAAGACGAACGAACCCGTGATGATCCAAAGCAGCGCTGCCCCGATATCACTCGCGCTCGCGAGATTCTGGGATGGGAGCCCAAGGTGACGCTGCAGGAGGGGCTGGCGCGGACGGTGGCGTACTTCCGTGAGCAGATGTCGGAGAGCTGATGGGGCGCATTGAGACCGTTCTGGTCTATGCACTGCGTGATCGCGAGGTGCTCTTGCTGAGGCGCAACAAGGAGCCCAACCTGGGGCTCTGGATCGCGCCGGGGGGCAAGATCGAGATTAACGAGTCGCCCCACGAAGCGGCTCGCCGGGAGTTTGCGGAGGAGACTGGTCTTTCGGCGGTTGATATGGCATGGCGTGGGCTTTGCGTCGAGGTTTCGCCGCTGCCTGAGTGGCAATGGCTGTTGTTCATCTACGTGACGCGTCAGTTCACCGGCGACTTGCGGCCCGATCTTCGTGAGGGGGAACTCGCATGGGTTAGCCTTGACACCTACTTCCGTGATCTACCTATTCCCCAGGCAGACCGCATCTTCGCGCCGCGCATCCTGCAGACAGATTCCGGAGTGCTCGAAGCTAAGTTCGTCTATAACGCGACGTTGGCGTTGGTGGAATGGGTGGTGTACTGAAGGCTAGGTATGGGTTCACGGTGAACCTGCGCCACCGGCTCGTTGTGGGGGGGCTTGCTGCTGCAGGCTTGTGCCTCGGTCTCCTAGCAGCGAGAGCCCCGCTCATCGTCTTGGTTGTCTCGCTGGGCGGGGCCGTGCTCGTAGCTGCTAGCCTCTTCGAGCCACTGTTGGGCCTGGGGGTTGCGCTCCTTCTCGGCCCAGCCAGGGCGTGGCTTGAGATTGCCATGCCCGGACTCTCGCCCTATGTGGGGCAACTTGTACTCGCCGTAGTGTTCTTGGCGTGGGTCACGCGCCTGCTCTGGCTTCGGGAGGCAGTGATCATCCTCCCGCCATCAGCGTGGACGCTGGCACTTTTCATCTTTGTCGGTCTGCTTTCGCTGCTGCAGCCCACGGACCTGTGGGTTGGGTTTCTGGAGTGGGTGAAGTGGCTCCAGATTCTCCTGGTTATGGGCCTCGCCTTCGACCGCATGGCGAAACTCGGTAATCGAGGCATTGGCATCACTGTCGCTGCTCTGCTCGGATCGGGCCTAGCGCAGGCAGCGATCGGACTCTGGCAGTTCGGCATTCGCGGTGAGGGCGTTGAGCAATTTCTCATCCTCAACCGCTTTTATCGAGCATACGGAACCTTTCAGCAGCCCAATCCATACGCCGGCCTTTTGGGCCTTATCGGTGCATTGTCAGTAGGGACTCTACTCCAAACGCTCACCGATTGGTGGCGCGATAGGAAGGAGGCTGGCAGCCTGTTGCCGCTGCTGTGGCAAGCAGTTCCAACAGCAGTCCTCATTGCGGGCCTTGGCGCATCGTGGTCTCGCGGCGGGTGGATGGGGTTTGGCGCGGCCCTTCTGGTGATGGTGGCTCTGGTGCCGCGACGGGGGCGTTGGGGGGTGTTGCTAGTTGCCCTGGCGTTCGCTGCTGCGGTTGTAGCGTTCGCAACCGGACGCCTGCCCGCGTCCATTGTCTCGCGATTGACAGGCTTTCTGGCGTACGTGACGTTCGAGGATGTCAGAGGGGTTGGCGTGACGGATGCAACTTTCGCTGTTATGGAGCGGATGGCGCACTGGCAGGCTGCATTGGGTATGTGGCGAGACAACTTCTGGCTGGGCGTCGGCCTGGGCTGCTATGAGCCCGCGTATCCGGCCTTTCGGCTGATCAACTGGATCCTTCCGCTCGGGCACGCGCACAACGCCTACCTGAATATGGCGGCGGAAACAGGTCTACTGGGTCTCGTTACGTACGTTCTGTGGGGAGGAGGACTCCTCCTCAACTCGGTCAAGGCAGTTCGGTCATCCGTTGGCTGGCAGCGTGGGCTGGCTTTGGGCCTTCTTGGCGCTTGGGTTCACTTTGCGGCTCATAGCTTGGTCGACAACTTGCTTGTGAACAACGTTCACTTACACGTCGCCGTTCTGGCGGCGCTCACAGCGACGCTTGGCCAGATACACCGGTCGCGTGCGCCAGAGAATGGCCCGTGTTGTTGGTCTCTGTGAAGAGCCGTCGCTATACAGGAGGGGAGGTATCAATGTCAGGTCCGGCGATCATCGTACATGGGGGCGCGTGGTACATCCCTCCGGCTGACCTTGTGACTCATCGGGAGGGTTGTTGCGAGGCCGCGAGAGTGGCATGGGACCGGTTGGAAGCCGGGGCATCGGCGCTCGATGCCGTCGAGTTAGCCGTGCGCGTTCTGGAGGACAACCCGGTGTATGATGCCGGGACAGGCAGTTACCTCAATAGGGTCGGTCGAGCGCAGCTTGACGCTATTGTGATGGATGGAAGCAGCCTTGACTTCGGCGCGGTGGCGGCGGTAGAGCGCATCAAGAACCCTGTGAGTCTCGCAAGGTTGGTGCTGGATCGATGCGAGCACCGTCTTCTCGTCGGCGCTGGCGCCGAGTCGTTTGCTGAGATGCTGGGCGTGCCCCTCTGCGATCCAGCTGAACTCGCAGGCAAGCCTGATCTGGGCGGATGGGCGCCTCCGCCCGCAACCGGTGCGCGCCGTGTGTTCCGGATGGGAGATACGGTTGGAGCCATAGCGCTGGATCTGGCAGGCCATATCGCTGTGGCGACTTCGACGGGCGGCACGCCGGACAAATGGCCTGGCAGAGTCGGTGATTCGCCGCTTGTGGGGTGTGGCGCCTATGCAGACGATCTGGTCGGCGCGGCAGCTGCCACGGGTTCGGGCGAGGCATTGATGCGGATCGTGATTAGTAAGGCGACCGTCGATCTGATGGCGGCGGGCCAATCAGCCCAAACTGCTGCCGAAACAGCGCTTGCGCTCCTCTGGAAGCGCGTAGGTGGCTATGGAGGCATGATCTCGATGAGCGCCGACGGGCGCATCGGCATCGTACACAACACGCCGAACCTTGCGCACGCCTATATTCGTGCCGGGCAGCTGGTCTCCGGGACCGAGATGGCCAGCTTGGATGCGCCGGGGCGGGTGGAGGGCCTGCGCTTCATCACGGAGATGGCACATCGTGACTGACCCGCGGCCCTCGACGCCAGGCCTGGTTGACTTCTGTCCCAAGTGTGGGGCGATGCTGCCCGCAGGTACCGCACGCTGTCCCACATGCGGTGCTCGTGTTCAGCCGCGGGTGATGGACGAGCGTACGGGCTTCACGTGGAACGACTTCTTCAGTTACAGCCTTGTCGCGATTCTGTTCGCGGTCGGGGCTCTACTCATCCCTCTTCTGATCTGTGGGGCCCTGTATGGGATCTACCTCCTGTTGGCTCCGGGAGCTCTCGGAATCTGATCAGGATGTAGGGTGGGCCTTCCTGGCCGCTGGTGAAGGAATCTCCGAGCGACGGCTGCCAAACTCAGGAGGCTCAGCCTGGGCGACCGAACTGCCGAGCGAGCTGTTCGGTTCCCAGGTGGACGATAGTCGGTCGTCCATGGGGACATGTCCGCGGATTTCCAGTGTGCTCAAGGTCCCTGACTAAGCGCTCCATCTCCTGGAACGATAGCACCTGTCCGGCTTTCACTGCACCTCGCTTGCAGATCTGACGGATCAAGCTCTCCTCGAGATGCTGCCCGATTGGCGACGGGCCTTCACGCACGACAGCGACGTCAGCTAGTAGATCCGCTACCGACAGCAGCCCCAACTCCGCTGGAAGCGCACGCACCAGAAAGGCGTTGGGCCCGAAGGGTTCCACCTCGATGCCCACGCCGGCGAGCGTGGGGAGTATCTCCTCAAGGTGGGCAGCCTCGTCCGCAGGCAAGGTCACGATCTCTGGCTCCAGAAGGGGCTGCCGCGGCACCGTTCCGCTGACCATCCCGGCGAGCAGTCGGTCGTACAACACGCGTTCGTGAGCAGCGTGTTGGTCGATAAGGTACATCCCATCGGGACCCTCAGCCACGATGAACATCGTGGCGATCTGGCCCACGATCCGCAGCGGCGGCAAGCCGTTGCCACTGGCCGTCATCGCCGACTGGAGCACGGCTCCGTTCGTTCCCAGGGCAGTCGTTGTGGACGGCCGGACGGGCGGTTGGGCTTGTGCGGTGGCGCTGCTTTGGAGTTGTAGGTGACCCTGGGCGGGCTGCAGGGCGGCCAGCTTCGCTCGCGTTACGCTGTCGGTGGACGAGGTGTTGGCTGGTGGTGTCCAGGATGAGGTCATAGGAGCCTCGTTGATCACCGTGGCCCGAACTGCGCGCTGCACTGCCCGGAAAACTGTGTCGGCATCACGAAATCGGACCTCTGACTTTGCCGGGTGAACGTTCACGTCTACGTCGTCTGGGGCCATCTTTACAAGGACAAAGGCCACGGGGAAGCGGTTTGTGGGCAAGAGCGTGTGGTAGGCCTGAATGATGGCGTAAGTCAGACGGAGGTCCTCGATCCAGCGACCGTTCATGAAGAGCGTGATGTATCCGCGGTTCGCGCGGTGCACGGTTGTGGGGCCAACGAACCCCCCGACGTGAATCGTTTGGTCCGCAGTCAGTCCTTCGTCTACTGCCAGGAGACTGGTGCCCAGATCCGTGCCGTAGATAGAGGTGAGCACTTCGCGTGGGTCACCTGTACCGAAGGTCTGAAGTGCCTCACGTCCGTCGTGGATCAGCCTGAATGCGACCTGCGGGTAGGCGATGGCATAGCGAGTGACGAAGCTATCGATGTGGCGACGCTCGGTCTGCTCAGTGCGAAGGAACTTGAGGCGGGCCGGGACGTTGTAGAACAGGTCCTCGATGATGAGTTCCGTTCCTGGCGGCCTGCCGATGGGCCCCAGTGAGATGACTTCTCCGCCCTCGATCCGTATGCGGGTTCCGACGGTCTCGGAGCTATGGCGCGTCAGGCACGTCGTCTGACTGACGGCGGCGATGCTCGACAGCGCCTCGCCGCGGAATCCCAGTGTTGCTATGGCCTCAAGGTCTTCTGCTGTCTCGAGCTTGCTTGTAGCGTGGCGCCTGAAAGCGAGGGCGACCTCGTCTGATGGGATGCCAACGCCATTATCACGGATGGTGATGAGCTTCGTGCCACCGCCGCGGGTCTCGATGTCGATCCGCGTGCTACCGGCGTCCAAGGAGTTCTCCATCAACTCCTTGACGACCGACGCGGGGCGCTCAACGACTTCGCCCGCGGCAATTCGGGATGCGATGGCCTCCGGTAAGAGCCTGATCGGCATGTACGGCCTCCGCTGTGATTCTAGTGCAAGGGCATCCCGTGACAAGCCCACGGGGCTCGAGTTTGCGGTTGACTGTTGGTGAGGATGCACTAGCATGCTGCCAATCCACGCTGCGAGGTTACCTTGGAGAAACAGAACGTACGTCTCACCTTTGATGACTGGCTGCGCGCACGAGCTGCCGGCATCGTTCAGCCGATAGCCCGTTGGCTGAGCGAGCGCAAACTGCACCCGAATACTGTGACCATCATGGGTTTCGCCTTGACGGCCGGGGCAGCGGCGATCATCGCTACGGGACGGATCAGGCTAGGGGGAGCCGTGATGTTAGTGGCCTCCGCGACAGATGCGCTTGACGGCACATTGGCGCGAATGACCTCGCAGCAAAGCCGCTTTGGCGCGTTTCTGGACTCAACGCTCGACCGGATGTCGGAAGGCGCGGTGCTGATTGGGTTGTTGACGTGGTTCGCCACCCAACGTATGGCTGGCGCTGCGATCCTGGTGGGTCTGGTGCTTCTGGGATCACTGATGGTTAGCTACACGCGGGCTCGTGCCGAAGGCGTGGGGTACTCGTGTAAGGTAGGCATGCTCACGCGACCGATGCGTGTCATACTGCTCGGGGTTGGGATGCTGTTGCTCTGGCTCGTGCCGGTGCTGGCGATCCTCGCTGTTCTCACCTGGGCCACGTCCATCCAGCGCATCGTCCACGTCTACCACGAGTCGAAGGTGAATCCTTAGGCACTCCGGTGTCCAACAACGCCGGGCCGTACCGAACTGCCAGAGCCGCCCTGAGACCGCTCCTCTTCGGGCTCTTGCTGCTGCCTGCGCTGATCCCACTGCTCCAGGGTGATGCCCTCCCCTGCACGCACGACAACATCTTCCACAGCTATCGCATCGTCGCCATGCGGGACATGCTGCGCCACGGCTGGCTGTTCTCGCGCTGGGTGCCGAATCTCGCACTGGGCTACGGGTATCCGTTCTTCAACTATCGTGAGCCGCTGCCTTACCTGGTGGGCGAAGCTCTCTACGTGACTGGCTTGCAGTTGCCTCTTGTTTTGGGCCTGCTCTACGCGGCAAGTCTCGTCGGTGCGGCCTGGGGCGCGTATGCGCTCGGTCGCGACCTCTTTGGTGAGCGTGCGGGGTGGGTGGCTGGGGTAGCCTATGGTCTCAGTCCCTATCTGCTGATGGATTCTCTTCGACGCGGCAACATGCCCGAGTCGGTCGGGTTGGCGCTGGTGCCCTGGCTCTTTGTGGTGACTCGCCGGATCATTCTCCATAGACGTCAATCCGACATTGTGGTGACCACCCTGCTTCTTGCCGCGCTGTTCCTCAGCCACAACATCACCTCACTGCTTCTCGCTCCATTCCTGGGCGCCTACGTGCTGCTCCTTGCATGGCTGCATCGGGACCGGGGCCGCTGGCCTTACGCCTTTGCTGCAGTGGGGCTGGCGGTCTTGCTTACAGCATGGTTCTGGCTTCCCGCTCTGACTGAACAGGACTACGCTCAGCTGCATCTTTCGCGCACCACACGCAACAACGACTTCCGCTACAACTTCGTCACCTGGCGTGAGATGCTGCTAACCTTGCCTGTTCCGTATGATCCCGATTACCTCAACGCACCTATGCGCGTGATGATCGGAACCGGCCAGATCGCCCTTGGCACTTTGGGAGCGGTTCTTGGCCTGTTCGGTCGGAATCGGAGGAGGTTCCGCGCTGTGGTAGCGCTCCTCATGTGCGCCGCGGTCGGCTACCTCTGGATGGCCACACCAGGCGCGCTAGGTCTATGGAACAGGGTTGACATCCTGTCGTTCGTGCAGTTCCCCTGGCGGATGGTTGGTCGGGCGCTTCTGCCCATCTGTCTGCTTTCGGGACTCGCCGTCGAGCTCGTAGTATCCTGGCTCTCTCCGCGTAGGAGCGTAACCCAAGACCGGCTCTCAGTGAGTGTTGTGCTCTTGGCTGTGTGTGGTCTTACGCTGCTTGGATGGCCTGAGACCTACCCTCCGAAGGGAATCTGTCCCTCATTGCCTTTTCCCGACATGCGTGAACTCTATGCGCGTGAGACTGAAGGATGGTTGGGGATGGACCCAGAGAGCAGCTATTTCCCTATTTGGGTCGAGGACCATCCTCATGACATGACCCTGGCCGAGGCCTTCGTCAATGGACGGCTGCCTGAGCGGTTTGATTTGAGCGCAATGCCGTCTGGCGCGCAGGTGCTGGATGCTGTTTACCGTCCCCTTGGCGCAAGTCTGCGAGTAAGCTCGCCCGTGAGCTTCACAGGACGTTGGTTGGGTCTTTACTTTCCCGGCTGGTCCGCGAGCATCGACGGCATGGCCGTGCCCGTGTGGCCAGAGGAAGACAGTGGCCTGCTGCTGTTCGAAGTTCCGCCAGGCGAGCACGAGCTTACCGTACGCTTCGGGTCGACGACGGCCCGGCGAGTCGGCGTAGGCTTGGCCACCGCTGGGATAGTGCTAGGGGCCGGTTTGTTGGCCGTGACATCGCGTTTGGATCGGACGAACCGGGGCGTGGTTGCCGAGGATGGCGGGGTTGAACAAAATCGGCCTGCATCGACAGCCGACGCGACAGCTACGACGCTGCTGCTGGCTGCCCTGGCATTGTTCCTGCTGCGTATTCTCGTCGTTAACCGATACGAGACGCCGATTCGGCGCAGTCGCCTTGAGTACGATCAGCTTCCAGAGGTCTCCGCACAGCTCAGGACGCGGTACGCGAACGGTCTCGATTTGTTGGGCTACAGCCTTGACACAGAGCTGCGGACCGCGGATGCTGAACTCCGTGTGGACCTACTTTGGCAGGCAAGCGTGCCTATTGAGGGCAGTTACCGGATGACAGTGCTGCTGAGAGGAGCGGATGGCCAGATCTGGAGCCCTGCCGGCACTGCGCGTCCGCGCGGATACGAGGATCCCATCGATACGGCAGCGTGGACATCAGGTCAGTACGCCTATGATCCTCACATCGTAACCCTGCTGCCTGGAGCGCCTCCAGGGGACTATGATGTCGTCATCAGGGTGTTTGCGAAGGATACGTTGGCACTGGATTCTGTAGTGGGATCACTTGGCGAACCATTGGGCGTGGACCTTGTTGTGGGATCCGCAACCTTCACCCGTCCTGGAGATGTCCCTGCCCTGACAGCACTGGGGGTTACGGACGATGAGCCGGTCTCCTTGTGCGGTCAGCTTGGCCTTTGGAGGATGGCGTCTGATCGAGCTACCGGCAGACCTGGCGATGTCATCGCTGTACAGTGGGTGTGGGAGGCTGTGGCTTCACCCGAACCTGGTGTTGAGGCGACCCTGGCGCTCCTCAGCGCTGACAATGCGGCTGTGCGCACGTGGGCCTTGCCTCTTGTGGCGGGGTGGTGGCCTACAGACTCCTGGCAGCCGGGCGATCGTTGGGCCGGTCGTCATATCGTGCGCCTGCCCGGCGATCTTGACAGTGGCAGTTACCGTTTGACTGTGAGCTTGCCGGAGTGCCCCAATATGGCTGAGGTACCGGTTGCCGTCGACGCTCCCGTGCGCGTCTGGGAAGTGCCATCGGGTTACGCTCCGATGTCTGTCATATTCTCTCCCCCGGACGCTTCCGATGTGCCTCACGTGGAGCTCGTAGGGCTTCGCCTGCCCGATCGCAACGCGACTGCAGGACAGACCCTGGAAGCAGGCCTGGTGTGGCGTGCGCTGACGGCGATGGACACGTCCTATCGGGTTTTCCTGCACTTGCTGGACGGGGAGGGCAGACTGGTCGCGCAGGATGACGGGGAGCCAGCTGCCTGGAGCCGCCCGACCACTGGGTGGGCAACGGGCGAGGTCGTGGTGGAGATGCGCCAGGTGACCGTTCCCGCAGATGCAGAGCCGGGATCGTACACCCTTCGTGTCGGACTCTACGAGGAAGAAGGCCCTCGGTTGCAGCTCCCGGGGGGAGACGATGGCACAGTCCTCGCAACCATCACGGTACGGTAGCGGCGATCGCATGCGTCGCGTTGCGGTGGTGCTAGGTTGGTCATTGGTGCTTGCCCTGGCCCTGGTGCCCGTGCTCCAACCGCTGTGCAGTCCCGATCTGACCTGCGGCTATGACAACGTTTTCCACCTCTATCGTGCGATCCAGGTCGATCACCTCTGGGCAAACGGAGTGCTCTATAGCCGCTGGGCACCTGACATGGCGTTGGGGTATGGATTCCCGCTCTACCTGTTCACGTCTTTCTTCCCACCTGCCCTGACGGCGATCCTCCACAGACTGGGTGCCGCATGGCCCGTGGCACTCAATGCTGCTTTCGGCCTGGCGGTGGTCACGGGCGCCAGCCTGATGGCTATCCTTGCCCACGATCTCTTCGGTGGTCAACGCAGAGACCAATGCGTCACCGGATACGCCGTCGGCCTGGTTGCAGGCGTCGCATACGCCTACGCGCCCTTCCAGATCTATGATGTGCTCAACCGCGGCAGCCTTTGGGAATCGCTGGCGTGGGCTTTTCCCCCCCTGGTCCTGTGGGCTGTCCAACGCTACAGCGTGCGTGCCGAACGCCGACACTTGGTCGTTGGCGTCGTTGGTCTAGGTGGGATGGTCCTCAGCCACCATCTCTTTGCGTTTCTCTTTGCCCCGGTCTTCGCCCTCTGGGTCGTGGCTCAGGCGGTTCTGCGAAGGCAGTGGGCGATCGTGTGGCGGGGGGTGCTTCTGGGTGTGCTGGGCATGGGGATTACGGCGTTTCATTGGCTCCCGCCACTCGTCGAACGATCATTCGTGCAGACCGAGCGTCTCCTGGGGATCTGGGTCTTTGATTACCGTTACAACTTCCTGCCATTCGCTCACCTTGTCGCCTTCCCACGTGTTGCGGATCCCGCTCTGCTTAACGATTGGCCTCAGAAGGCGTTGGGATTTGTGCCCCTTGTGGTGGGCCTGCTGCCCTTGCTTGGGTGGCGGCGAGCATCTGTGGAGAGGCGACTCGCCGTTGCGCTTCTCTGGGCTTGCGTCGTCGGCACGGCGTTCCTGACCCAACCGGCATCAATCTGGATCTGGGACCACGTCCCGCTGCTTCGCTATGTCCAGTACCCCTGGCGTTTCCTCGGTCCGGCGGCATTCTGTCTGGCGTTGTTAGCGGGGGCGGCAGTTCAAGAGCTGGCTGAGATAATCCAGCGCCTCGGCAAGCATCGCGTTGGCGCGAGCAGTCAGAGCATGGCTGCCGCACTGCTTGCCTCGGTTCTCGTGATGGCAAGCTTGGGGTGGCTCTACCCCCGTCATTGCGCGGCGCCGGGTAACTTGACCGTGGGCGGGATGATCGAGTGGGAGCGCGCTACCGACACCCTCGGGACAACGGCAGGAGGGGAGTATTTGCCGGTGTGGGTCGAGCAGATGCCTACGATATCTCTTGACGATGCGTATCGGGCGGGCAAGCCTGTCGAGCGTCTACGGCCTCAAGACCTACCTGAGGGTGCGGTGATTATCCGGGCAGATTACGGCGTCCAGAGCGCCTCACTGATCCTCTCTGCGGAGAACCCATTCCGTGCGCGCTACCTCGTGTTTTACTATCCCGGTTGGCACGTCACTATCGATGGTGACGCCGTGCCGGTAGCACCTGAGGAGGATACCGGGCTGCTCACATTCGTGGTACCTCAGGGAGAGCACGTGGTGGAGGTCACGTTTGGTCAAACGCCATCGCGGTTAGCGGCTGATGCACTGTCTGGAGCCGCGCTGGCTGCTCTGGTGTTCCTGATGGTAATGCGTCAACCGCAGGGCCTTCTCGCGCAGGTAGTGTGCCAGTCGCCGCTGGTGCGCGGCCTGGTCATTCCGCTTGTCGTTGTCGCATCGTTGGTCGCTGCCAAAGCGCTGTTGGTGGATAACCTTGGCTTGGTGTGGCGTAGGACGCGATTGGCTCAGGGAGGCACGCTATCTGGGGTAGCGCAGCCGCAGCAGGCGAACTTCAGTGGGCGGGCACTTCTGCTCGGTATCACGCCGCTACCATCGAGTTTTCCTGCAGATGAGAGCCCACTGCTGACGCTCTACTGGCAGGCGCTCGATCCAGGATACGTGGAATGGCGGGTGGGGCTCGCATTGGTTGGGTCTGATGGGTCAAGACACAACGCAGGCCTGCGCCCGGCCCGATGGGCCCGTGAGCCGGGCCCACTGTGGGAGTGGCCCCGGGGCAGCTACGCGCGCATGGACTACCTCGTGGATCTACCGGCAGGGCTTGCCCCAGGAACCTATGGCCTTGAGTTGTCGCTCTTTGACCGGACGTCAGGTATTCCAGCCTCGGTTCTGGGCAGCGATGGGAACCCGGTGGGGCCTTCGTTGCAGCTCGATTCAGTTGTCGTTGGGCGGCCACAGGATCCGCCCACGCTCGAAGAACTCGATGTGGGACCCGGATCTGATCTGCAGGCTTGTGGTAAGGTGGGCCTGTGGGATTTCTCACTGGATCGGACGTCGGCTGCCCCGGGTGATCTCGTCGCCGTGAGGATGGTGTGGGAGGCACTCTCTGACCCCGCAGAGGATCTGCGAGCCAGTGTCACCCTCAGTGATGCGACCTCAGCGCTGCACGCGCGTTGGGACGTTGAGCTGGCAGCGCCTTGGTGGCCGACCAGTGACTGGTCTGCGGGCGACCGCTGGTCTGGCACGACCTGGATCAGGCTTCCCGGCAGTCTTTCGACAGACGTCTACGAACTGGACCTGTCACTTGGTGAGTGCGCTCTGGCAACCCGAACGGTGCGAGTGGAGGCACCGGATCGGCGCTATCGCGTGCCTGCGGAGCTGCGACCTCTTGGCGTGGCTCTTGGCGATGCCATCCGGCTTGCAGGAGTCACTATGGTTCCCGCCGCGATGCCATCGGGCGGCTCGCTAACGGCCCAGTTGGCGTGGGAAGCTCTGCGCGAGATGACGGTATCGTATAGGGTATTCCTCCATCTCGTTGCAGACGATGGCCTCATCCTGGCGCAGAGCGATGGTGAGCCTGCTGGTTGGACCCGACCGACGACAGGTTGGGCTACCGGAGAGATCGTCATTGACCAACGGACGCTCTCGCTCCCAGAGAATTATGTTGGGGTCGCGGAGCTACGGGTTGGGCTGTACGATCCCGCTGGTGCGCGACTCATGACAGCGTCCGGCGATGATGCCATCGTGCTGGCGCGCATCGAGGTGCAATGATGCCCGCAGCGGTCATTCCCCGGCGGTTGGCCAGCCCAGGTCCGCGGCGCGGGTGCGGGCCGCCGCGGCTTCCTCGAGACGGCCGCTGGCGTCGAGCGCTCGGGCGCGCCAGAAGTGCGCCTCGCCAAGCCCCGGACTAACCGTGACGGCATCGTCCAGCGCTGCGAGCGCCGCGGCGACATCGCCGCGAAGAAGGTGCGATGCGCCGAGAAGCGTAGTAGCTTCGCCATCATTGGGCGCCAGCCGGATGGCGAGATCGACGGCCGAGACCGCGGTACCATTGTCGGCTAACCGCCGGCTGAGGTAGATGCGGGCCACAGCCTTGGCGATCTCTGCGTCCGCCGGCGCACGTGCCAGAGCGGCCTGGGTCCACCGATCCATCTCATCGTAAAGCCCCATCTGGGCTTTCAGTTCCGCCACTGCGAGGCAGGGGGCCGGATTCCCGGAGTCGAGCGCCTGTGCCTTCAAGAGGGCCTCGCGGGCTTCCTCCAGGCGCCCGTCGGCGAGCAGGAGCTTCCCCAACAGGAGCCAGGCCTCTGGCAGCTGGCTATCCCGCGCAACAGCTCGCCCGAACGCGCGCTCCGCTTCTTCCGGAAGCCCGATCCGGGCGTACGCTTCGCCGAGCCACGTCTGGATTTCCGCGTCTTCGGGTGACGCGACAGCCGCCTGAGCCAGCACGCATGCCGCAAGGTCCCATCGCCCATCGCGTGCCAGCCGTAGCCCGATGGCGCGGTTGCACCTGTCCTCGCACGGCAGTAGATCCGCCATCAGGTTGGGGGCAGTGGCGGCCAGGCGTGCGTAGTCGCCGGATAGGAGAGCATCGATGGAGGCTAGGTCAGCATCAGTCGGTCGCGCCATCGAAGCCTGTCGTGCTGTTAGCCGGGCCTCCTGACAGGCACCCTGGTGCAGCTGCGCTTCTGTCAGCGCCGCGAGCGCTTCCAGAGTGGTGGGGTCGGAGGCGAGCTGGGCTTCCGCCTCAGACGTCACATCCTGCCACCGGCCTGCGTCCGCGAGGAGTCTTAGACGCCTTGGCGCCACCTCTGCCTGCGGCGCATTCCGGGATGCCGC
Organism: Anaerolineae bacterium; assembly: GCA_034676785.1. Lineage (GTDB taxonomy): Bacteria > Chloroflexota > Anaerolineae > B4-G1 > SLSP01 > PWVB01. Next base: position 44,052 of record JAXDDP010000136.1, read on the forward strand.
AATGTTCAGCGCCTCGAGCCCGTCATTGGGCCTTCCCCAGTCCTCATACAGATCGGTGAGCTCAAGTGCAGGTAGTGGATCGGCTGGATATGAGTCCAGGATGCTGGAGAGCGTTGCCTCCGCAGCAGTGTACACCCCTTCAGCAACTTGCGCCCTGGCCTGGGCCAGAGCGCGGTCCCTGCTCTCGGCCGTGGGAATCTGGGTGACGCTCTGGCTGCAGCCAGACCAGCCAAGAGCCCCGCCGAGAATCGCTAGCGCGAGCCACAGGGGTCTTGCGCACGTGCCGCCAGGTCTCAACATCGCGCTGCTATGCACAGAACAGGCGTTTTCACGGGTGCGACTCAGTCCTGAAGTCTTACCAGTGGGAGGTACGACCTACCAATGACAGGCCGAAGGCCGAGTCGCAGGGTGAGCGTTATTGGGTCTGGTCCCGCAGTGACCTGGAACACCTGTGGAGCAGCGATGTAGTCGGGCACACGCACAGACACGCCGTGTTGGCCTTCGTTGACAGTGCGGGTGATATGCCACGAAGTAGTTGTCGTAGAGGCCACCGTTGTTCCGGCCCCATCCCTCCACACGATCACGGGTGAAGTGGGAGCCGTCTCGTCCGCATCCCAGTCTCCATTGGCGTTCACGTCGAGGAACGTGGTCACTGAGAGGGTAACCGTGCGTGTGACCCAGACTGTAGTCTGTGTCTCGGCCGATGCGGGCCAGGCTTCCCAGTTCCCTGCGTTGTCCCGCACGCGTGTCCTGTAGTACCAGCGACCGGCCAAAGGCACGGTATCAGTGTAGGCCGTTGTGCCACGCGTTTGGCCCAACCCCGCAACCAGGTTCCAGGGCCCATTGGAAGCATTGGCCCGCTCTACCTCGGCATACCAGTAGCCGGTTCCTCCCGGGTCACTGACATCCCAGCGCAACCCCACTGCTGCCCCATAGTGTGGGTCTGGAAGCGGCTGCAGGGCTGAGATCGGCGCGGTCGTGTCCTCCTGAATGAGCAGAACCGCTGGGCCGCCAACCAGGAATGCCCCGTCGAGTCCGGTGTCGGCCGTGGCGGGCGCAAGCGAGACCTCAAACTGTCCCGCGGACGCCGTCACAGCAGAAAGGGTACCCTCCTGGGTGACCAGTGTGGCCTCAGGTAGGTATGCCGGATGCCCGTAGCTGATGGGTGAGCTCGTCGTGTTCCATAGCACGTCGATTCGTCCGCGAGGCGTGCCCCAGAAGGTCACGCGCCGCACGCCACTGCTCGTGAACGGACCCGTGATCTGGTTTTCCCCGTGCAAGTACGTCGCCGTCGTGCGAAAGGCCCAATACGCGGGCCGAAGGCTCCGATCATTGCGGACGAGGCCGAAGTACTCAGACATGTCGGCGTCGTGGGTCCGGAAAAACACGAACCTCTCAACTCCGGCGGCGCGCGATTCTGCAAATGCCTGCAGGACGTAGGCACCGGCCTCGCCGGCAGTGACACGGTTCAACTTGTCCGTGAGGGGGCCGGATGGCGACTCGTCCCACAGGGGCGCGCCGGTCTCGGTGAGCCAGATGGGGTGAGTGCCTACACGGGCCACCATATTGGCCTGGATCTCCCTTGCCACCGGGCCGATCTGGTAGACGTTTGAATAGAGGTGGAGTGACATCGCATCAAAGCAGTAGCTTGCGGCGGTGCAGCCGGAGACGGTCTTGAGAGCGTCCAGCACCGTTACGTAGTAGTTCGGGTTCGCCCAGTAGGCCAGGCCCGCGAAGAGCACGACAGCGTCAGGATCAGCGGCTTTTGCGGCTTGGTAACCCACGGTCAGGAGTCGTGCGTAGTCGTTCGCTGATCCTCGCCAGAACCACGAGTACATATCCGGCTCATTCCATATCTCCCAAACGGTCATGCCGAGTGCGCTGTAGTGAGACACGGTCTCGTAGACAAAGGCTCCCCACACATTCCCAGGGTCGTTCCACGGCAGGTACAACCCTCTCGGGGGGCACTTCGAGAGCTCCTCTGTTGCCTCGCTGAGATGCAGAAGTGCTGACGGTCGGGCCGCCAGCTGTGCTGGCAGGGCGGACTGCTGCGCAGCCAATGAACAGCGACCAGTATCCGCTGCCCATTCCGGCGTCCACAAGAGGATGCCAATGACGTCGAGCCCGTAATCAGCCTGCCTGATGACCAGGTCGTCGTAAGCTGCCCAGCTGAACGTGGCCTGGCTGGTGGGTTGCAGCCTTGGCCAGCTGAAGTCTACTCGGTCCCAGCGCGATCCGGCGGCGTAGGCCAGAGGAGCCACATCCTGTTCATCGATCTGGTAGTTGGCATACGATGTTCCCAGGAGTGCAGTCGTGGCCAGCGTCGAAAGGACTGGCGACGGAGCGCTGGCGCTGGTACTACCTATGGGGGGCGTCACAGCTGCAGTCATCAGTAGAAGTCCAAGTGCTATCGGAAGGACAGTCCTGCTGATCCGCCGGGCGGTCGCGTATGTCTCCATGGTCTTCATCTTTCTGACGCTATTCTACCACGGCTTGCTGTTTCGCGAACCGTGCCTAGAATCGCGAGTGCACAGTCCAACCATCACCGTGATCGCGCACTCTGGAGGCACATAAGGGTGGTGCACGTACTCGTTGTCGAGGCAAACGCCGGATTTGCCGCATTGCTTGCCAGTGAACTGGAGCGGATGGAGTATGGGGTCGTTGTCTGCGCTGAAGGATATGATGCATATCAGGCAGCGCGAGATGCTTGTCCCGATCTGGCGTTGATTGATGTCGAGCTTCAGGAGCCCGACGCATTTTCACTCGCGCGGTCACTTCGGCTGCTCAGCGCTGAGATGCGCATCATGCTCATCTCAGCGGCAGGGGCAGAGCCTGGAGTCCGCGATGCCTCAGTCGCGATCCAGGGAATCTTGCCGCGCCCCTTTTTCCTACCTGAACTCCCTGAGCGCATTGCGGCAGCACTGCTTGCCCCATTTTCAGATCCCGAGGCGGCCCCGACCGCTGGTGGAGCTACGGGCGTTTCTGAATCAGACGCAAAGCCACAGGATGCCAGTGCAGAGAGTGGAGTGGATGGGGTCATGGGCTCCGATCAGCCTGGAAGCCAGGTCCCGAACCGGGTGGATCTCGGTTCTGAGAGAGATGAGCTGCAGGTGGCCACGGCGGGCGTGGTCACGGGAGTCCCTGTTACCGGCGAGACGCGGGCGACCGCAGAAGGTCGTGTGGTGTCTCGACGTGCGTTCCGACTGCACCAAGGCGTGATCGAGACCTTGATGACTGAGCTGGCACAGGATGTCGGGGCTGCTGGCGTGCTGTTGACGTGTCCAACGGGCCTGCTAACAGCAGTGGGCTCACTCACAGAGGACGAGATCGATGCCATCTCGCGGGCCGTGCTTACGGGGCGGCGGGCATCGGCGGAGGTGGCGCGGCTGCTCGGGCGTGAGCAGGTACGCTTCGAGCAGAGCACCACAGGCGATAGCCACATGCTGTACGCGCTGGGGGTGCACGATGCCATCCTCGTGCTCACGGTGAAGGGCGAGACCCAGCTTGGCTTGCTGCGTCATCGGGCGCGTGGCGTGGGGGAGCAGATTGCCAGGCTGTGCCTCTAGCAAGGAAGGGTGGGGAGCCAGATGCGTGCCCTGATCGTGCTAGCTCTTTGCTTGCTGCTGGTTGGCACGTACCTGCTAGCCGAAGCTCTCTTCGTCTGGGATGCACTTCTGTTCATCGCCATAGCCACCCTTTGTATCGTTGTGTTCAGCGCGTGGCACGAACCAGGCCGGTACCGAGTTAGGGCTTGGGCCCGCCAGCTGTTGCCGAAGTCAGCGACTGCTTACCTTCGGCTATGCGGGCTAGCTCTGTCACTCCTGGTGGCGCTTGCCGCGCGTGCGCGGCCTGACACGACCGACTATGCACTCTTGTTCGCAGTCTGGATGTGCGCACTGCTCCTGTTTCTGATGCCACTGCTCCGGCCGGCGCTTCGCCAAGACACCTTGGTCGCGAGGCTGACAATCGCGGAGAAGTGGGCTCTTGCAGCCTTGTTGGTCGCGGCTTTGCTTGTGCGTGGGATCGGCGTGGGTCGAATACCCGCAAACCTCGGTGGCGATGAGGGAACGCAGCTGGCAGCTGGTCTGGACCTCATTGCGCAGCCTATGGGTAACCCCTTTGCGACTGGGTGGTACTCGGTGCCGACGATGTCGTTTGCCGCTTACGGCGTTGCCATGAGGCTCTTCGGCGCCACGGTCGTGGGCGGTCGTATGCTCTCGGTGCTCACGGGCACCCTCACAGTGCTGACTACCTTCTGCCTGGCGCGGACTGTGGCTGGCCGGCGCGTGGGCTGGGTCGCTGCAGCAGTTGTGGCGTTCTCCTCTTACCACATCCATTTCAGCCGTCTTGCGTCAAACCAGATCGCCGATCCGTTAGTCGGGACAGCAGCGCTCTGGTTGCTGTGGCGCGCGTTGGCGTGTGGCCGTGACCTAACCACAGCTGAGGCAACCAAGGGACGCCGCCTCTGGCAAGAGTCGGACAGCGCCGGGATGACCGATGCACTTATGGGCATCGTGGGCATAGTGACCGGGCTAGGCTGGTATGCGTACTTTGGGGCTCGTTGGGTGACCGTGCTCGTCGTGCTGACCCTGCTATGGCGCGGCCTGGCTGACCGCACGTTGTTGAGGCGCCACTGGCGAAGCATCGCGCTCCTCGTCGCAGGCTGGCTCGTCGTGACGCTACCGCTTTGGGGGTGGTACGCGGCACATCCTTCAGCCCTCACTGAGCGCTACAGTGCCGTCGGTGTTTTTACCTCAGGTTGGATGCAACGCGAGCAGGTGCTCACCGGGCGATCGGGTGCCTCGCTGTTCCTGCAGCAGCTCTGGCGAGCAGCCTCAGCCTTTCACCTGACCCGCGACCCAACGTTCTGGTATCGCCCTGACCGACCGTTAGTTGACTTTGTCACAGCGGCGTTGTTACTGCTGGGACTGTTTGAGGCGGTGATCCGGGTGCGCTGGCCGTCGCGCGCCCTGGTACAGCTATGGTATTGGTCGACGGTCCTGGTGGCCTGGGGTCTGACCGAGAATCCGCCCAGCAGCCAACGAGGTCTGCTTCTTGTGCCACCTGTGGCTATCTACGCTGGGTGGGGTATCGAGCGCCTACTGCGGATGCTGCCCCTGCCGCTGCGGGTGCGGCCTCACGCTATCGCTGCAATGCTCATGTTGATCGCCTCGCTGAACATCACCTTCTATTTCGGCGTGTACACGCCGAGAGAGGTCTACGGCAATCCGTCGGCACAGGCGGCAACTCGGTTAGCGGACTATATGCGTACCCATCCGACGCCTATCTGCGATTCAGGCAGAGTGATGGCATGTGAGGGGCAGGTCTACTTCCTTGGGCCACCGTGGCTGTATTGGAAGTTCGGTTCGCTGGCGTTCTTGTTACGGGACTATCCCGGTGTCGACGTAGCGCAGGGTGAGTTACCTGTCACGGTCACGCCGCCGGCGCGATTCGTCGTTGTTCCCGAGCGAGCCGAACAGATTGCGGATATCCGGACGCAATGGCCTGGCGGCGCGGAGGTGGAACTCCGCGGACCCGACGATCGCTTGCTTGCGTGGATCTATGACTGGCGGGGCGCCCCTTAGTGCCGGTGAGCTTTCTTGACAACGACCCCTCGCGCGTTATAATGCCGGGGTGGGGGCCGATAGGGCACCTGCAACTCCTAGCCGGCGACGCGCCCGGGAGCACGAAAGGGGTGAGTGGAGTGACGTTTGTCACAGCAGACGACAACGAGTCTTTCGACTCTCTGTTGCGGCGATTCAAGAAGAAGGTGCAGCGGGATCGGATTCTCTCGGAGATCCGGAAGCGGCGCTATTTCGAGCAGCCGAGCATCGTTCGCAAGCGGAAACGGGCGGCGAAGCTGCGGAAGAGCCGACGGACGACAGCGAAGGACCATCGCCGGCAGTACTAGAGGGTCTAGGTAAGGTGGGTGAGATGAGCCTACGCGATCAGCTCCAAGACGATCTCAAAGGCGCGATGCGTGCGCAGGATGCGCCCCGGAAGTCGGCGATTCGCATGGTGTTGGCGGCGATCCAGCTTGCCCTGGTCGAAAGACCCGAAGGCCTAAGCGACGATGATGTTCTGGAACTGATCCGTAAGGAGGTCAAGCGTCGCGAGGAAGCCGTGGAGTTGATGCGGAGTGCTGGTCGCGACGAGATGGTCTCTGCCGAGCTGGTGGAGCTGGACATTCTCAAGCAGTATCTCCCGGCACAACTGAGCGACGATGAGCTCCGCGATCTGGCACAGGCCGTGATTGCTCAGTTGGGCGCCTCCTCCTCGCGAGATATGGGGCGGGTGATGGGAGCGCTGATGCCTCAGGTCTCGGGTAGAGCCGATGGACGTGCTGTCAACCAAGTCGTCCGAAGCTTGCTCAGCGCCTGAAGTCTCGATGGCTACGCTTTGAGGGAGGGGCTCCTGTGGGGGCCCCTCTTGTGCATTATGTGGGACTGGAATCGATAACGATGTCGCGTTCGCGGAGCACTCTGAGGGCCGATAATGTGAAATGGGGATGGCGCCTGCGGCAGGGCCTGTTCTGGTGCTGGCTCGTTGGCATCACTTCGCTGGTCCTCGTCTACTCGGTTCCCGAAGGCTATGATCTCTCAGTGGGTGACGTCGCTCCCCAGAACATCGTTGCTCCCCGTGAGCTATCCTTCGTCAGCGAGCTGATGAGCCGCCAGGCGCAGGATGATGCTGCGCGCCGGGTGACGCAGCGGTATACACCGCCCAACCCAATGGTGGCCAGGGAGCAGTACAACCGCGCCAGGGCGGTCCTATCTTTCCTGCGCGCGGTGCGCGCTGACGGCTTTGGCACCGATGGTCAACGCAGCCTCTATGTGTGGGCTGTTCCGGAGTTGGTCGATCTGCCTGAAGACACTGTATTGGCCGTGCTGCGACTGCCCGACGCCAGCTGGAGTCGCGTGCAACTCGAGTTCCTGGACCTGCTTGACCAGGTGATGCGGCAGGAGGAAATCCGCGAATCCGAGCTTGTGCAGATCCGGGAGCGTATCCCAACCCTGATTCCCCTCGACATGGCGCAGGATGAAGCCGAGGTGTTGGAGGGCCTTGTATCCAGGTTCGTCCGCCCGAACGTCTTCTATGATGAGGCGGCAACTCTGGCAGCAATCGAAGCCGCGCGGCAGGCAGTTGGGCCGGCAGTGCGGCAGTTCAGGAGTGGTGAGGTGATTGTGCGCGTGGGCACTGTCGTCTCTGCGCTCGATCTGGAAGCACTCACGCAGTATGGCCTTACTGTCGCGAGCGACGATGGCTCTGGGTTGGGCGTTGCCGTCCTGTTGGCTGTCGTTTGCGTGACGGCGGGTGGTACCTTCGTGTATCGGCTGGCGCCCGGCGCACTTGATGGTGGCACCAACGAGACCATTGTCGCTTCGGTGTTGACGGTCTTTATGGTCCTTGCGTGGATGCTGATGCGCTCAGGGGAGATCGTCCCCTATCTGTTTCCGGGTGCTGCTGCCGGCATACTCATATCAACAACGGTCGGACCCGTCCCAGCGATCGCGGCTGTGGCTCTGCTGAGTGTCGTCAGCGGCTGGATGGGCGCGCACTCGCTTGCCGTCGCCCTGATGGTGGCGCTTGGTGGCCTTGCCGCGCTCCTCTCATTGCCGCGCTACGAGCAGACGGGGCCGCTGTTCAGGTCCGGCCTGATCAGTGGAATCGTTCAGGCTCTGGTCGTCCTGGTGTTCGCTGTGGATGAGCTTGCCATGACGCCGACGTCCCTGCTGCTCAAACTGGGCGTCTCACTCTTTGGCGGACTGCTTGCGGGTGGCCTTGCCGTAGGCGGGTTGTTCCTGCTGACGCCGGTCTTTGATCTTACGACGACGTTCCGGTTGACGGAGTTGTCACGACCGAACCATCCACTGCTCCAACGTCTGCTCCGAGAAGCGCCAGCCACGTTCAACCACGTGATGATGGTGACCAGCCTTGCCGAGCAGGCGGCTGAGCGCATTGGTGCCAACGCTTTGCTGACGCGGGTAGGGGCCTACTACCACGATGTAGGTAAGTTGGCACGCCCGTACTTCTTTGTGGAAAACCAACAGGGCCTCAGCAATCCACACGACCGGCTCGATCCATACACAAGTCTGGATGTGCTGGCGGGCCACGTCCGGGATGGACTCAGACTTGCGCAGCAGTACCACCTGCCAGCGAAGGTCCGGGCGTTCATTCCAGAACACCACGGAACGACACGCGTCAGCTACCTCTACCAGAAGGCTGTTGAGGCAGCCGGTGGCGAAGCGGATCTCGTCGATGAATCGCAGTTCCGCTATCCGGGTCCTGCTCCTCAGAGTGTTGAGACTCTGCTCGTGATGCTGGCGGACGGTGCCGAGGCGGCAACGCGCGCACGGCGACCGACCACGGAAGAGGAGTTTGCCGCTGTCGTTGATTTCATCTTCGACCAACGGATGCGCGATGGTCAGCTCAATGAGGCGCCAATCACGATGGCGCAGCTGCACACAGTGCGCCAGACGTATGTCAGCTTGCTGCGAGGAGCCTTTCACCCGCGCATTCAGTACCCAGAGCCTCGGCAGGCCACCCCTGCCGTTCAAGAGGGGGCTCAGGCAGGCGAGGACGAAGAAGAGACTGAACCACGTCCTGTGGCCGATCTGGCGCAGGATGATGTGATGGTTCCGGTAGCCGAGGACATCGAGATGCTGCCCGAAGCGGCGCTGCAGGATGAGGATAGACGAGACGGCGGCCACGCTGTCGCTGAAGGAACGGGCCATTTGCACTCCTCAGCTGGCACTACGTCTGATGCCACCGGTCCTGGCGCTACCTTCAGCGCCGTCTCGGACCCATCTCAGTTGGAACCCGATACCAAGAGCGAAGGATAACCGGATGAGTCGAGGACATCATATTGAGGTGCAGGTAGAGGATCAGGTAGGACCCGTCGACACGACCGCTATCGAGCAGGCGGCCCTGCTCACACTACTGCGTCACGAACTCGGGGAACCGTGTGAGCTGGCAATTGTGATCTCCGACGATGATGCCCTGAGTGACCTCAATCAGCGCTTCCGTGGAATTCCTGGTCCGACTGACGTTCTGTCGTTTGCGGATGACACCAAGGGGCCCTTCTCGAGCGGCGCTGCGGGGTTTCCCCGGTATCTGGGAGACATCGTGATCTCGTTGGATCGGGCAAGGGCGCAGGCCACAGAGGCTGGCGGGTCACTTTCCGACGAACTACAGGTGCTCACTGTGCACGGTGTACTACACCTGTTGGGATATGATCACGAAGAGGCGCACGACAAGGAGAGCATGTGGGAACAACAGACCGAGATTCTGCGACTCTTGCACGTCGATATCCGCCTCCCCGAGTGAGTTCGCGACACCGCAACGGCCTTCGCCGTGGATTCCGTTACGCTTGTGAGGGCCTGCGGTATGCCACAAGCACACAGCCCAACTTCCGTATTCACCTGGCTGCCGCCGTGGGCGTCGTATTGCTAGGTCTGTGGATGGAGCTGCCTTTGGTGTCGTGGGCCATTCTGTCGCTGACAATCGGAGGCGTGCTCGTGACCGAGGTTCTCAATACGGCCATCGAGGCGGTTGTCGATCTCGTTTCCCCTGACGATCACATACTTGCCAAGCACGCCAAGGATCTCGCTGCTGCAGCGGTTCTCCTCGCTGCGATCACCTCTGTCATCGTGGGGTTCATTGTCCTGGGGCCGCCGCTTCTGGCACGCGTGCGGTGACGAAGGTCTCCGGTGGTGCGCTTCTGTGGAGTGCCATAGCTATGGCGCAAGCTCAAGGCTCAGGCTGTCGCCGCCGGCGCTTGTGTTCCAGCGCGCACCTGTCATTGGGTCGTATACCCCCATCGTCAGGACCAGAGGCGCATCGACGCTCGACAGCGCTGGGAAGGTATGGACCTGAATGAAGGTGTCGCCGGGCATGAGTGTGTGTGGATCCACCCAAAGCCCATCGTCGACGGCGGGAGGCTCGTCGTCGTGGGACAGGTGAGCAAAGATGCTCAACCTGGGTCCGCTGTAGACACCGGGCGGTGGCGGATAGGGCACAAGCTCCTCCGCAGGCAGTGGCAATGGGGCGATGACCTCCCACCACGTGATAACCTCAACCGATGCTTCTTTCTCAACTGACGGCAGTCGACTCACAGCCCTAAGGACTAGAGCGCCTGCGAACGGAGTGTCGCTCAGCACACGTCCATCCGAGGCCTCCTGCACTGCCTGGACAGGCACCACCACCGGCTCTATGACGTAGCCCTGGAGTCCTTCGGGAGCGGCGCTGGTTCTGGACCTGCTCAGAATTGCCTGAATCGCGCCGGACCGCTGGCCCTCGTCCTGCAGGTAGGTCAGTGTCGGCGCTCCGCTCGCGAAGACCAGGGCTCGCTCGGGGCTGGCCCAGCGGATTCGGACGTCACGGCGCAGGAGGTCGGTTTTCAGGGAGACTTTGTCCCATGGCCCAAAGAGCATGCTGCCAACGCTCGCGTCCCGGATGTCGTCGTTCACGTCGAGGAAAGATGCCAGACTCCGGTAGTCGGCTCGGTATAGGAACTTGACCATCGAGGCCCCCGACCAGTCCTGGAAATAGTCCCCTATGTCGCGCGTCGCCACCAGCGCTACCAGCAGTAGTGCGAGGATGTTCGTGATACGGCGCATCCAGTGAGGCAGGTCCAACAGCGGCTCGATCGGCGAGGCGAGGAGGAGGTAGGTGCCGGGTAGGGCCAGGATTGTATGGCCGTAACTCGACGGGGGAAGACTGATGAGGGCTGGGCTGACCCCAACGGCGAGCCACAGCAACAACACGCGTGATTGAGGGCGACGCCAGCGACACAGCGCGAATGCAATCGCGCCATAGAAGGCCACGGCACCAGCTGCTCCGAAGACGGAACGCTCGCTGATGTTGTAGAGCCACTCGGGGTCGCCGCGAGCGTGGGCCATCCCAAGCGTCGTCCATGCCGTCTGCAGCAACGGGCTAAGGTTCCCCTCAAGCAGGGCATGCACGGGTAGGGCCAGTTCGCTCACGCGAGCGTCTGCCCCTGTTGTCTGCGCTGCCACATAGAACATGGGGAGTGCCAGCGCCATGCCAAGTGCGATTGCTGCCATGTAAGGACGCCACCGTCCCCGACGTGGCCCTGCGATGGGATACATCAGCAGGAGTAGGACAGGGACAAGACGCCCAGCGTAGTAGGTGAGCACTGCACCACCTACGCCAACTGCTGTACCGATAAGGCTCCTCCGCGTGTGCAGATTCGGTCCGTCGTGCAATATCCGCCAGCCCCAATAGACAGCCATGAGTGCCCAGGGGAGGGTGCCGATGTGCCGAATCGCGACGCGGCTATACATCAGACTCCAGAAGGAAACCGTGACCAGCACTGCCCCGACGAAAGCGGCGTGACGCCCTATTGTGCGTCGCCCCACTGTCCAGGTCAGGAGTGTGGTGAGTGTGCCCGCTGCAGCAGACAACCATCGTGCGGAAGCCTGGTTGATCCCGGCGAAGGCGATAATCGGAGCTCGGAGTGTGTGGAACAACGGCTCATGGCCTGAAGCTCCGGTGAAGTAGAGCACCGGCCCTTCCTCGACGATGCGCTGGGAGAACGTGTAGACCTCAATGAGATCGTCGTCGCGCCATCCAGGCGGAGCATCCATCAGGAGTACCCACCGCAAGGCCCAAGCCACTAGCATCAAGGCGATGGCACCCCAACGCTCAACAGGATGCAGCCGCTTCACGGGATCTGTTCCTCGATAGGTAGGAGGACCCGTGTCATCGTAGCGCCGTTGTCTGGAGCCGTGGTCTGTGATGCCCCGGATTCTGATCCGCCGGATTCTGATCCGCCGGATTCTGATCCGCCTGGGCTAACCTGCAGGCGACCGAGGGTATCGCGATTATACACACCCAGCGCTATCTTATGATCGTGGAGCACTATCCCCACAGACAGATCCAACCACTGGACCTGGGCGAAGCGATCACCTGCCTCCCATTGCCAAGAAGGCGCGCCAAGGCGATCATCTTGGTTCACCAGAACCCCGTCGCTGTCCAGGAGATGAGCGAAGACCGCGAGGTCGCCGTCCGTCGGCGCTAGCACTTCCCACAGCGTCAAGAGTCGAAGCGATGGACCAGGTGTCCTTGTCCGTTCGACCTCCATGTAGTAGCCGGTCAGCTGGACGGCGTCCCCAAAGGCAACTGGCGCGGTGATGTGGCGATGCGCTGTCATGTCCGGGAGATCACCGTACGCGGCCAGGAAGACCGTGTTGGCGCTGGAGGAGATGCGATCCCACGACGCCGAAGGGTCCCACCGATAGCCGCGGGTCTCTGAAGGAATGGCATCCTCGCCAAACGTCAGGGTGAGCATCTGTTCGGCGTGCGGTTCGACTGTCTGCCAGAGTACAGGCGGAAGAGGGGTCTGGTCCTCAACGAACAGTCTGGCCGTCTGGTGGGGGAAGAACAGCGCCTCACGCCCATCAACCCAGCGCAGGACAAGATCGTTGCGACGCAGAGTGACCTCGATCGTGTAAGGGTCGTGGTACTCGCCAGGGTACAACGTGGTGATCACGGCTGGTTCGGTTCCCGGCGAGCGATCAAGATAATGCCCGAGCGCCACCACGTGCCGGTGATAGGCCACACTGACATCAGGGTGGGTGGCCCAAGTCTCAAAGTACGCGTGCATGCTTTCTGCACCGGTAGCTACAAGTGCTATGACCAGCACCATGGCGCCAGAGAACTTCGCAGCCGCGCTACGGTGCGTGGACGGCTTCGCACCGGCCAGCAGGCCGCGCGACGCTAGTAGGAACACAGACGGCATCGCCGCCACAGCGTGAAGCAGGTTGTACGCAACGGGCGCCAGAAGTGCGGGCGCCGTTCCTCCCCCAAGCCAGAACAACAGAAGGACGTGACGAGGGTCGCGAAGGCGTGAGAGGCTGGCACCAAGGCCGATCACAAACGCCAGTGCCAGAACTGGTTCCAGGCCAGGCCGTTCAGCCACGTTATAGAGCCAGTGAGGATCTCCCCTCCAGAGCAGCATAGGCAGGCTATCCGTGATGTTTGTGATGAGAGGCTCGGGATTGCCCTGTAGGAGGGCCGTGATGGCGTGGCCCAGCTGACCTATTCGCTGCTCCAAGCCAGGATTCGCCCTCAGGTACACGAAGAGCGGTGTTCCTACGAGCGCTGCGACAACCAGAAGGAGGAGCGTTCCGCGCCACGCGAGTCGGAACCGGCGACGATCGGTGAGGCCTGACGCGACCAGGCTGCCCACGTACATCAAGGGCATACCGCGGCTTGCCATATAGGTGTAGAAGCTCAAACCAAGGAACAGGCCTGACAGCACGTACCACTGCCATTGCTGACCCCTGCCGAACGGTCGGAGCCGGCAGGGGCGTCCTGGCAGCGCATGGTCGTAGGCCAACACAGACGCTACGAGCAACGTTGGGAGCGTTGGTGCTCGCAGGCCGACCCTGGAGAGCATCAGGGCCCAGAAACTGGTGGCGTAAACGGCAAGGGTAACGGTAGAAGCGCTACGCCCCCACCATCGTCGCGCGAGGGCCGCTGTCAGCACCGCCTGCGCCAGTCCCCAGAATACGGTAGTGATCCGCAGGCTGAAAATGCTTTGGCCAAGCAGGGCCGTGGTCACGGCAGCGCTGTAGTTGTAGAGTGGCTCGTGGCCATAGCCCACTGGGAAGTAGATCCGGTGAACGCCCTCCAGGATAGCCGCACTGTCGTGCCCATTGCTCGCCTCGTCGTGCGTGAGGCCGGGAGGTACAATGGTCAGATCCCATACGCGGGCGCCAAAGGCCAGCAGCAGTATGAGCACTGCTGCTGCCCACCAGAGTTGTGTCGTGACTCGCGAACTCACGGGCGGCATGGTACCGCACAACGTGGGAATTGCGAAGCCCGCGCATCGTTCAGTTTCCGCTCAGGGAATTCCCGGTATACTTGGGGTGACTCGCCACTGTAGGAGGACGTTATGCCGACCGCACGCGATATCGCTCTGATATTCCTGAGCTTGGAGGCGCTGGTGATGGCGCTGGTGCCCCTCGCCCTCATCTCGGGTCTCGCCTATGGGGTATACCGCCTCCACCGTGTGGCGAAAGTCTACCTGCGGAAGGCCCAGCTCGGGATGCAGCGTGTGAACGATGTTGTCGATAGCGCATCCCGCAGGGTCACTCAGCCGCTAATCAAGAGCCACGCTTCCGGACGTCGCGTGGTGATGACTGTCAAGAAGCTCACTGGGAGGTGAATGAACATGGATAGGCCACAGACGCGTGCTCTGCTCCTTGGTGGGATCCTCGGGCTAGTGGTTGGTGCCCTGGCCGGATGGATCTACTACCGCTCCAACGTGAACGTCGACAGCGAAGGGACCGAGAGCTTGGTTGCCCCAACGCCCGCAACGGCCGTCAAGCTTGGTGTTGGTCTCCTGGGTGTGCTGCGGTTGATCGCCGACTAGGCGGCTAGCTCAGTGCCTATGAGAGACAGACTTTCACAAGTCGTCGCTGCAGCAGAGGCCAGAGGGCTCGATGCTATAGCGCTCGTGCCTGGGCCGAATATGGCCTACTTGACGGGGCTGTCCTTCTTCTTGAGCGAACGTCCGATTGTGGCACTGCTTGCCGTCGGGGAGCCGCCGTGCATTGTCTTGCCCGAGCTGGAGGCTGGAAAGGCTCGAGAGCTGGGGTTTCGGGCCTTCACCTACACCGATGAGGAAGGCTACGCAATGGCCTTCCACGAGGCGAGTGCTGCCGTCGAGTTGGCTGGCGCGCACCTGGGTGTCGAAGCACTGCGAATGCGGGTGTTGGAGGAGCGAACTCTCACAAGATATGCACCGCAGGTCGAGATGGTGCCTGTCGATGATGTGATCTCCGAGTTGCGGATGATCAAGGACGAGCGTGAGCTCGGAGCTATGCGGCGGGCCACGCGCGTGGCGGAAGAAGCCTTCCTATCGTGGATCCCGACGCTGCGCGCGGGTATGAGCGAGCGCGAGGCGGCATCGCGACTGATCGCAGCGCTCCTCAACAACGGCGCTGATGGGCTGGCTTTTGATCCCATCATCGCCACCGGGGCGCGCAGTGCTTTGCCTCACGCTGTGCCCGGGGACGATCGGCTTCAGCCGGGGGACTGGGTTGTTGTCGACTGGGGGGCGCGGGTTGACGGGTATGTCTCCGATCTGACGCGCGTTCTCGTTGTTGGGCACCCTTCGGGTCCGCTTTGCGACATCCACCCTGTGGTTGTGGATGCCAATGCAGCTGGAAGAGCTGCGGTCGTTCCCGGTGCCGTCGCGCAGGATGTCGACGCTGCTGCACGCAGGGTTGTTGATGCGGCGGGCTATGGCCCACGTTTCTTCCACAGGACCGGCCACGGACTTGGTTTGGAGGAGCACGAGCCCCCGTACATTGTCGCCGGCAACACTCTGACGCTCAAGCCAGGCATGGCCTTCACCGTCGAGCCCGGCATCTACCTTGAGGGAATCGGCGGTGTGCGGATTGAGGACGATGTCGCTGTTACGGACGACGGGATGATCACCTTGAGTACACTGCCCCGTACCCCATTCTCGGTTGCGGTCTGAGGAGAGTCTATGGATCACGATGCCGTATATCTGACGCCCGAAGGCAAGGCGCAGGCTGAGCAGGAGTTGGATGACCTGATAAATGTGAAGCGACTGGCCCTGGCTGAACGGTTGCACTTCGCGATCAAGCAGGGTGACCTGTCTGAGAATGCTGATTACCAGGCGGCGAAGGAAGAACAGGCCTTTCTGGAAGGACGGATTCTGCACCTACAACAGGTGCTGCGTGTTGCCAAGGTGATTGACACTGATAGCGCCAACGAAGACGGGCGGATCAAGCTCGGGAGTGTGATTACGGTCATCGAAGAGGGATACGATGACCCGGAGACCTACTACCTGGTGGGCCGTACCGAGGCAGACCCGAGCAAAGGGCGTATTTCGCACGCTTCGCCGCTGGGGAAAGCTCTACTGGGACATATCGCCGGCGACAAGGTATCCATCGCGGCGCCGGCGGGTCGTATGACGTTCACGATTGTCAAGATAGCCTAGAAGCCGCACGCGTCGGCTCTGCGAGCAGGAGCGGGGGCGGCAGTGTGCACACGCCGCCCCTGCTCCTGTTGTGGCTGTCAGCACTCGCTGTGTCCGCAGGCGTAACACCGTCGACAGCCCTCGGTGTTGAGCAGGGCTGCCTGGCCGCACGCGGGGCATAAATCACCCACCTGGAAGAGTGCCAGGCTTGGCTGAGAGGACTCCTGAGGCGAGAGCGGCTGGAGGTGCTCAACATCGCCGTCATTGCTCTCGTCCAGATATGCCTCTAGTATGTTCGCCACCCCATCGGGAAGGCTAAGCACACGATTGTGGCCAAACCCCATTGACCGGCGCCCACCGATGCCGCTCAGCTGCTGCACGACCTCGCCAAGTCGTTCACGGGGCTCCATAGGCGATGGTAGCCTCAAGATCAGTGAGATCAGTCGCCCGATCGCTTCGGCGACTGCGGCGGTGTCCGAGCCCGCCTTACCCACATTGAGGAACACCTCGAAAGGTTGGTCCTGGCCGTTCGGGTTGATTGTCACGTAGGCAGTCCCCAGTGGCGTGCCCACTTGGTACGTAACGCCCGTGAGAGATTTCGGACGGGGACGAATCGGCGCCGGTGGACAAGGCATCGCCGTCATCGGTGCTGCGGCCTGCGCAGAAACGCTACCGCGCATCTCACCGGTGTTAGCCTTCTGCTGTCGTGTAGCTGCTGTCTCCAGCACCTCTTTCTCGCGCGACCCGGCGACATAGACAGTGAGCCCCTTACACTCCAGATCCCATGCCAGCGTGAAGGCAGCCGCCACATCGTCAGCCGTGGCGTCGGCCGGGAAGTTGATCGTCTTGCTGATGCTGGCGTCGACAAACAGCTGAAGTGCAGCCTGCATACGGATGTGCCCTTCAGCCTCGATATCACTCGATACCACGAACACCTCACGAATCTCTTCCGGGACCTCCGCCACTTTCTGGCAGCTGCCTGTCAACTTCACCTGTTCGAGAATGCTCTCCTGAACATCCGTACCAAGGCCAGCGTCGCCTAGGGCAGCCTCAAACAGTGGGCTGACGTAGCGCAGCGCGATCTGCCCAGCAGCTTCCTGAACGTAACGGGTGTACGCAAGCGCGAACACTGGCTCACAGCCGTACCCCTCGATGCCGGCCACGGTCGCAATTGTTCCGGTTGGGGCAATCGTCAGTTGCGTGGAATTTCGGATCCCGTGCCGAGAGATTCCGTCCAGAACGCGCTCCCACACGATCTCGGGGCGTCCCCAATCGTGCGCAGGTCCGCCACCCAGCCACTCTGGCCATGCCCGAGGCCGCCACGTGATGTGCTCAGGGTCAAAAACGCTGCCGCTGATTCCTGGGAAGGGTCCACGTTCCTCTGCAAGCTCGACGCCTGCCAGCATTGCATGGTACCGTATGAACTCCATCAGTTGTGCGGAGAGTTCCTGCGCCTCCCCGGAACCATACCGGATGCGCAGATGATAGAGAAGATCGGCCAACCCCATAATTCCCAGGCCGATCCGTCGGGCTCGGTGCGCTGCTTCCTTGAGCTGTGGCACCGCTGGGACGTAGGCGTTGGCCGTAACCACATCGTCGAGGAACCGCACCGAGGTTCGAACGGTCGAGGCAATTGCTTCCCAGTCAATGTTCGGAGAGCCATCGTCCGCGTAACCAACGTGGTGGATAAGGTTTATCGATCCCAGGCAGCAGTTCTCATAGGGCATCAAGAACTGCTCGCCGCACGGATTCGTGCTCTCATAGTGACCGAGCGCCGGTATAGGGTGATCGGCCTGGGCGTGGTCCAGGAACAGCAGGCCAGGCTCACCATTGCTCCAGGCCTGTCTGACGATCCGATCGAATAGGTCGCGTGCCTTGACCGTGCCGTGGACTCGAAGAGGGATGCCGATGGCCTGGGCCTCTTCGAGTCCACCGCGGAAGTCACGATATGCCGGGTGCTGGATATCAGGGAAGCGCAACTCCCAGTCTGCGTCAGCCTCTACTGCCTGCATGAAGGCGTTGGTGACACCCACAGAGATGTTGAAGTTGGTGATCGCGTTCTCGGCTGTCTTGCAGGTGACGAACTCTTCGATATCGGGATGGTCGACTCGGAGTACCGCCATATTGGCGCCACGGCGCGTGCCGCCCTGAGCGATCTCGCCAAACGCCTTGTCGTAGACGCGCAAGAACCCAAGGGGGCCCGTTGCCCTCCCCATACTTGATACGACGAGGCTGTTCCTTGGCCTGAGCCGCGAGAAGCTGAAGCCGTTGCCGCCTCCTGTCTGCTGGATAAGCGCCGCATCGCGCAAAGCCTGGAAGATCCCTCCCGCATCGCGCCCCATATCGTCCTCTATGGGAAGCACGAAACATGCTGCTAGCTGTCCCAGAGGCGTTCCGGCACCGGTGAAGGTGGGTGAGTTGGGGACAAACCGCATATCGGTGAGCAGATCATAGAAGAGAGCCTGAGCCTCGCTCGTGTTGCCGGCCCACTCATCCTCGACAATTGCGATGTGATGGGCAATGCGGTCGAACATTCCCGCAACGGTTTCCACGGCATTGCCCTGGCTGTCCTTACGCAAGTAGCGCTTTGTCAGGATCTGCAGGGCGTTGTCTGAGAACTTCGCAGTCAGAGCATCGTCTTCAACCTGTGCTTCCTGGGTAGGATCTGGCACGTCGGCCATCGTCATTGTCACCCTCCTGGTCCAATGTCACGATCGGTATTGCGCTATACACAGAGCAATCGAGGCAACCACAGGCCACGGCACGGTCAGGTGGTTGCCGGCAGGGAGATGGGTACAAAGCAGCGTCAGTGACGCTGGAGGCGCAGTCGGTCGATCTCCGCGCGGATTGACTCGAGATCCTTCAGCCCCATATAGACGATGGCGTAACGGATGTACGCGACTTCGTCGAGTTTTCGAAGCTCCTCGATGACTGCATCGCCAATCATCTGACTCGGGACCTCGGTTCGCCCGGTCTGGCGCATCGTATACTCCACGCGCTCTACGACGCGCTCGAGCATAGCTGCGGAGATGGGGCGCCGTGCACACGCGATTCTCAGCCCGGACATCAACTTGTCCGGATCGAATTCCTCACGGCGGCCGTCTCGTTTCACCACAAGGGGATTGGTAAGAATCGCCCGTTCAACAGTGCTGAACCGGTTGTCACAAGCCGTACACTCGCGTCGTCGCCGGACATTGCCCTGTGGATCGTGTCGCGTATCGACAACTTTCGTGTCATCGGAGCCACAGAACGGGCACTTCATACGGCCTCCCTTGTGCTTTGCCCTCCGCCCTCTGATTGGCAGGCCCGCTGTAGCTAGCGGACCATTGCGGGGGTGTGTGCATTATAGCATACGGTGGGGGAGCGAGCAAACTGCTACTGTGCCACCAGATGGGAATTCCCCTGTCAGGCGTGGCTCCTGCGGCTTTCTAATGACTTTCTGATTGACTTGGATGCCAGTCGGACTAAAATAAGGAAGGTGATCTGCTATTCAATAACGTGGGAGGTATCAATGGTTACCGAAGGGACGAAAAAGCGCGCACCACGGGTGATTGTGTTCTCTACGCCGACATGCCCGCACTGCAAGAGCGCGAAGCGCTATCTCGCTCAGAAAGGCGTGCGGTACACGGATGTTGATGTATCACGCGATCCGAGCGCTGCTCGGGACATGGTGCGTGTAAGTGGACAGCAGGGCGTTCCCGTTATCACGATCGATGGCCGGCCGATCGTAGGTTTCGACAGGCAGAAGATCGATCGCTTACTTGGTCTGAACTGATTATGAGGTAGCTGAAGAGCCGGGCGAACCGTGCACCGGCTCTCTGGTTCACCTGTCGTATTGTCCCCTGAAGAGCATGCGGAGAAACGCTGAACTGCCGTATGCCTCCCTCGGTACCATGCCCACGATGGGTATTCCATAGATCGCGATGTCGTCCACCTGCCTGATGGCTGGGTCAAGAACGCAAGCCAAGAAGATGAGTGCTACGCCTATGGCTGCGGCGATCACCAACCGGATCACGGGACCCAGGAGCTGAGCACGGAGTGAAGGGGCGAGCGGCGTGGGCCTTGGCGGGTCGGCCAGCTGGGCGACGGGTCCAATCCCTCCCATCTGGGGATAGTAGGTTGGCCCGAGCGCAATCAGGGTCTCCCCGACGGCAGACGCAATGGCACTTACCTGATCGGCGTTCGGCCAAGTCAGATAGAGAATCATCACCGACTGCGCATTATCTGTGACGATGGCGTTCTGAATTGCTTCAGCCGCAATGGTGACGCCATCTGTTGTCAGTCGATCTGACACAGCCTGCGCAAACGTACCGGTCACGGCGAGATCGGCAAGGCCATTGGCGACGTACTCAGATGCCAACCACGCGTAGTATCTGTCATAGTCAGCAGAGATGGCCTGCGCAGGCGTACCACCTACGGTGAAACGCAGAACTACCTGGTAGACCGTCGCAGGCTTGTTATATGTCACCAGCGTAAGCGCTAGCACGACGCCGACGGGAATCGCGCCCAACCACCACCACCGTCTCAGTGCGTCTGTGATACGTCCGAAGTGTACGATCATCGTGTGTCCCATCCCTAATTGTGAACGACATCTATTGTAATGCGCCACGGGATGCTGACAACTCCGCTTGACGCGCGGCCCCCAGACGTTAGAATGAGCCCACGTCAGGGTAGGCGCTTAGGGGGGGACGATGCGGCGATGGCTTGGGTCACTGAACCACTTTGACTTTGCTGCTCCAGTCTATGACCGAGTCATCCGGGGACAGTCAATCGATCGACTGCGTGCACTTGCACGCCTCACGACCGACGACTGGCTGCTCGACATTGGCGGCGGTACAGGTCGCATCGCGCAAGGGCTTCGTCCGTATGTGCGAGGTGTGTGTGTTCTCGATCGCTCATCGGGCATGCTGCGAGAGGCCGCGAGCAAGGGCGCCCTGGCTCCGTGCCGTGCCGGAGCTGAAGCACTTCCGTTTGAGAGTGGAGCCTTCGCCAAGATTGTGGCCGTTGACGCATTTCACCACATCCAAGAACAGGCCGCTGCTGCCCAGGAGTTTCTGAGGGTGCTTGCCCCTGGTGGCACGCTTGTCATTGAAGAGCCTGACATTCGCCGGGCCTCTGTCAAGCTTGTGGCTCTGGGCGAAGCGGTTGCGCTGATGCGCAGTCACTTTCTCAAGCCCTCCGCGCTGACGCGATTCTTCGCGACTGCGGAGGTGCGCATTCGTGTGGTCGAGGAAGCGCCCAACTTCTGGGTCGTGGTTGAGAAATCTCTACCGGGTAGGTGAGTGTGGTATGACGCATCGTAGCTGTAGCTCCAGATGGCAGACGTTCATTCTGTCTGTGGTCGTAGTTCTGCTTGGTGCAATGGTCACCGCATGTGGAACAGCTGAGGTACAGCTTGATCGACTTGACGTGCCTGTCAACGCTGTCGGTAGGATCGCCTTTTTCCGGGCAGACGACTGCGCGCCCTGTCAGGATATCTACTCAGCCCTGATCGCCCCTCTCGAGGCCAGGTGTGGTGAGAGCTTGGAGGTTAAGCTTGTCGATGTTGACACGCCCGAAGGATATGAAGCTTTTTCCGCCACCGAGGAGGCGCTAATCGGTGAGGCGGGACGCTGGGATGTTCCTACAGTCGTCATCGGCGACACCTTCTACATCGGCGAAGCCGCGATCCGGCAAGAGCTGGTTGCGCATCTCCAGTGCGTGTTTGGGGCTGGTGGTAACGAATGGCCGGACGTTGAGAGCCTGCAGGGAATCGCACCCTCTACCCAGGTACCGCAGGCGCCGGTCCAGTTTCAACCAGCGGCAGGGGGGGATGAGATGGCATCGTGCCTCGCAGAAGAAGCTAGCGCCGTCTGCGAATCGACAGAGCCGTTGTTCCTGCTCTACGTGACGCAAGCCGACTGCGACGACAACTGCGACAGAACTCGCTATGATCTGCGCTACCTCCGTGGTGTCTATCCCCAGATGGCCTTTGAGGAACGGTATCTTCCGGAGGATGAAGCCCTGGTCGCCTCAGTCGGTGAGGCGCTGGGGATACCGGAAGAGCTGCGCTCAGCGACTCCTCTGGTTGCGGTTGGTGATGACTACCTGGTCGGCGACGGCGTTACGCTGGATGCTCTGACGGGTCTGCTGACGAAGTATGCTGAGGGTGGGGCCTCTGCGTTCTGGTACACGTTGGACTCAGGGGAATGACGGCGTTGGTGCACTCTATGTGATGCGCCGTATCGTAGTCGTGTGTCGCGCGAAGAACATGCTCTCCTGGGTCCACCAAGGAAGGCGGCCTATCGTGTCCCCGATACTGTGCGCGATGTGGTGAGGGCCCTGTACTCGTTCCACGAGATGAGTTCACCCCCGTCAACCTGGGCCTCGACGACTCTGTATCGCGCGTCAAACCTGATTGTGGCTTGCAGTAAGGAGAAACACGACCCATCCATCATCTCCTTGTGGGCCAGGTAGCCTCCCGTCTCGTCATCTCGCCGGAGGTCGTGCCTCTTGTCGAGGCGGGTGCGGACGGGTGCCCCGCAGTTATCACATTTCGCGTAGATATAGATACCCATTGGGTCGCGGATCTCGCCTTGGGATCCGATTAGCGCTTCGCGAACCCTTCTCAGGATGCCCATGTCTCCTCCTGGTAGAGCGTTTCCATTGCTTCCTTGATGTGAGCGGTCTCGCGG
>JAXDDP010000213.1:0-7036 GCA_034676785.1 Anaerolineae bacterium
TACGCGGTCATTGGGTTCAGCTTCAGGCGCATTGCCTGTCAGCTCCCCGACCCCGGACGCCGCACAGGCTGGCGGGGCTGTAACGGGCGAAGCGTTGAGCCCTCTGCCCAGTCCCACGCTTGTCGCATCACCGACGCGCGCGCCGGTGAGCGTCCCCGGGGGAGCTGTGATGGCCGAAGCCTCCCCTGGTCCTGGCAAGTTGTGGGTGGGGCTGGCGACTGCGTTGCTCTTGGGCTCAGGATTTGTGGTCGGTGGACTGTGGCTCTGGAAGCGCAGTCGGTAATCCGCCGCGTTGCCGGCGCCGCACTGGGTCTTGTGGTCCTGGCGGCTTGTGCCGCTCGATCAGATGGCGGTGTGCCTGACACACCTGCATCAGCGTCTCGCTATGTGCTGACTGTCAGACAAGACGGTCCGCGTTGGCTAGGGCCCGTTTGGTGGGATAGTCTGGGCCTGGACATCGGTGCGCTAGACCAGGCCCGGGTGACGTTGCTTCGCGATGATGCACCTGTGCCTCTCCTCTGGGTAGACTCACCCGACGGTCCTGGCGCCTTGTTCTTCGGACAGATTGATGACTCTTCGCATGGAGCTGCTGGAACCTATGTGCTTGTCCTGGACAGCGGCATATCGACTCCGTCCCTGGACTGGGTACCACTCACCTCGGTCCCGGAGTGCCAGGCGGAGACTGAGGCGACCCTGCGACTGGAGGATGATCTCGCCTATCGTCCTACGGCACCGCTCGACAGCCCCTGGCTGTGGGTAGTGTTGCGTCCCCCAGAGCAGTTCGATCTGACAGTCCGCCTACCAGGTGTCGGCGTCTCGGAGCCTGTGACCCTGACCGTGCATGCGTGGGGGCAAAGCGCCATGCCCGAGAATCCTGACCACGGCCTGCGCATTCTGTGGAATGGTGACGCAGCAGGGGATCATCTCTGGGACGGTAACAGCTTGGAGTCGTGGACCACAGTTCTCCCTGGCGCCATAGGCGAGGATAACGCGCTGATCCTCGAGGCCCCGGGTGAGACGGGGACAGCCGTGGAGGTGACGTGGCTCGATGCGCTTGAGCTGTCGTGGCGTCGTGCGATAACGACAGAGGGCGCCGCGTGGGCTACTTGGCGGACGGAAGCTAACGACAATGCCTGCGTATCGCTAGGTGGCGAGGCAGACGGGATGGTCGGCTATCTCGTCGATGAGCACGGCGATGTTTCTCGGGGCGAGGTCAGCGTCGAGAGTGGTGGTGCCTTGGCCAGGGTCGGACAACGTGCGGGTAGCACAGGGTGGCTTGGGCTGCCCTGGAACGCTCCTGCGCCAGATCACGTGAGGCCTCAGGAGCAGTTGGCTCAGGATGCACTGGATGGTGTCACTTACATTGCCGTTGCGCCGGCGGCTTTCCACCCCGCGCTGGCTGATCTGGCAGCGCTGCGCCAGGGCGAAGGGCACGTCGTTGAGTTGGTCACCCCCGAGTCTGTCTATGACACTTTTGGACGCGGCTTTCCCGACGCCGCCGCGATTCAGGCTATGGTGCGTACGCTCTCTGAGGTTGGAGACCTGCAGTACGTGCTCATTGCTGGTGACACCTCGCCGGATGTAGTGTCGCAATGGGATCCCGACGCTGTAGCTATTCCCACAGCATGGACCCGTACAGCGCATGTGGGACATACAGCTTCGGACTTTGGGTTAGCGTCCGGAGGTACGGGTGAGGCACTCGTCGCTTTGGGTAGGATTCCAGCGCGTTCGGTGGACGAGTTGCGGCAGGTCGTTGGCAAGACGGTGGCCTGGCAGTCGAGCTCGCGGCTGCTTCTGGTTAGCGATGATGAGGCTGAGTTTTCGGCTATGATCCAGCGCCTGGGAGCCGTGCAGGATGTGGACGAGGTTCTTGACGCCAGTGCCGAAGACGCGCGACGCGAACTGCTTCGGTGGTTGGGTGGTGGACCTGGGACTCTGATCTACTCCGGGCACGGCAGCCTGCAGCTTCTGGGCGACGAGAAGCTGCTCACAGTTGAGGACGGACAGAACTGGCAACAGCCTTCTGTGGTCGTGACCTGGTCGTGCCTCTGTGCCAGCTTCGCCCACCCGACGCATCAGAGCCTCGGTGAAGCGTTGCTGCTGGCACCCAAGGGCGTTGTTGCGTTCGTTGGGCCAACGGGAGAGACCACGAGTTCCGAGCAGATGGACATGGCACTTGCCGTGCAGACTGCCCTTGTTGAAGGAGACACGATCGGGCGGGCTCTCCTTAAAGGGTGGTGGGCTGCGACCACTGAAGACAGTCGTCAAGGCTTCGCTCTGCTCGGAGACCCAGCGTTGCGTCCTATGCCGGTGATTGCGGATGGTTCCGATGGGTAGGGACGCGAAGGGTGTGCGCTGGGTTGGACTCACCTTGGCTGTGGTAGGTGGCCTCCTCATTGTCAACGGAATCAGTGGCCTACACGCGCCAGCGCTGCTAGACCCCACTCTCACTCCAACGCCCGAACCTATTGTCCCTACGAGGACCCCCGTTGTTGAGGAGATAGCAGCCCCGACTCTGCAGAGCGGTACCGCGACGAATGCATCTATAGCTCAAACGGTTACCCCATCGCTGACCACAAGCGTGCCATCCGCCTCTCAGGATCTGCCATCACCGACAGATGTGGTTCCCAGTGAGACTCCTCCCTCAGCTGAGATGGATGCAGGTAGTATGAGCACGCCGGAGCAGCCCGGCCCCACGGGTTCAGACACGGCAGGATATTCCGTACCGGAGACGGACCGGTGGCGCATAGGCGTGTCGCTGCCATACGGCGCAGGCCGTGATGACAACTTGACGGCGCTGGGGGTCGGATGGGTGATGGACTGGAACGTGCGGGCCTCTGTAGACCTGTCAGATGGCATCGACTATGCTCAGACGGTCCGTATGTGGGGTGGGGTGTTGCGCCCCGAGGCTGATGTTTTGACAAGCGTCGCCGCCGCGCGGCCCGGCTCACTGTGGTTGATCAGCAACGAGCCCGATGTGCGCTGGCAGGACAACGTGACACCCGAGGTCTATGCCAGGCTGTATCACGAGGCCTATGCAGCGATCAAGTCAGGCGACCCCACAGCCGAAGTCGCGGCAGGTGGGATCTCCCAACCGAGTGACTTGAGACTGCGCTACCTTGATCTGGTTCTACAGAGCTACCAAGCCCAATTTGGCGCGGCGCTGCCTGCACAGGTCTGGCACATCCACAACTACATGCTTCGCGAGGAACGTGACTCGTGGGGAGTTGACATACCACCAGGCATCTCCGACAATACTGGGGCTTTGTACGCGATCAGTGACAGCGCGAATCTGGCTTTGTTTGAGGAGCAGATCTGGACCTTCCGGCGATGGATGGCGTCACGCGGCTATGGAGGGCAGCCCCTGGTGATCTCGGAATTCGGCGTGCCGATGCCAGAGGACTATGGATTCCCGCCCGATGTGATGGCCGAGTTCCTTAGGGAGACATGGCGCTTCTTCCTCACGGTTTCGGACGTCTCGCTAGGAGATCCGACCGATAGCGGTCGACTGGTTCAGCAGGCGTGTTGGTTCAGCTTGGCGTTTCTCGAGTACCCGACGGGCGACCTTGTTGACAGGGAGACTGGCGTATGGACGCCGTTGGGACTGGCGTGGCTCTCGATGATGCCATAGTGAGGTCAGTGTGACAGTTCGCCGAACAGGCTACCCGTCGTGGATACCCAAGGTCGTGCGCTGGGCCATCGGCTTAACCCTCGCCGGATTGGCCGTGGGGATCCTGGTAGATGGGCTGGAATGGGACGCCATCGGCGCCGCACTGCAGGGCGCTGACTACCGCTGGGTTGCCCTTGGCGTTGGAGCCGTGCTTGTGACAGTGGTCAGCCGCGCCCTGCGATGGCAAGCGCTGCTCAATGGGCAACGCATAGGACTGGTATCCGCCATGATGGCGATCCTTGTGGGGCAGGTGGTCAATACGGGGTTGCCGTTGATGCGAAGTGGCGATTTCGCGCGCGCCGCGTGGGTGAGCCGGAAGGAGCCGGTTGGCGTCACGCAGTCGCTCGGGGCCATTGTGCTTGAGAAAGTCTGGGATCTGCTGGCCCTGGCCGTTACCGGGCTCGCGTTGTTGGTGCTCACACCGCTTCCTGACTGGTTTGTTCAGTCGACCTGGGGAGGGGTGGCTGCCGTTGGCCTTGGGATCGTGACCCTATGGCTAGGGCTGAGATGGCAGGCGCCACTGTTGGGTCTAGCCGTGCGGATCGTCCACCGCCTTCCCGAGCGACTGGCGACGTTCCTCGTCCCGCAGCTTCATGAGCTGGTGGCAGCGCTCGACGCGATACGACAGCCCCGGGCGTCGACAGCTGCTGGCTTCTGGACCGCCGTGACTTGGTTTCTGGGGGGGCTTACCAACTGGGCGGTGATGCAGGCGTTTGGCATCCGCTCGGTCTATGGCGCGGTGTTTCTGTTGGCGCTTCTGATGTTGGGTGGGGCAGTTGTCCCGACGCCTGGTCGACTTGGCATTTTCGAGGGCATCTGCGTCGTCAGCCTGACCCAGTTCGGCGTGGAAGCGAGTATGGCTCTGGCGACTGGTCTTGTCTTGCACGTCGCGGTCATGGGGCCGCCACTGGTCCTTGCTGCGCTGTTCGGCCTGGCAAATGCTCTGGGTTGGTCGTTTCCCAGTAGGTCTGGCATTCCCGATTCGAGGTGACTATGGATGGCACCCGAGCTGGCTCGCTGCGCTATTCGGTAGTCGTCCCTGCGTACAACGAGGGTGACCTCATTGGCATGTGCGTGGGAGCCCTGGTCGAGCAGAGCGTGCCACGCGAGCAATACGAAGTCATCGTCGTCGATGATGCCTCGACCGATGGTACGGCAGCGGTTGCCGCTGGAGCCGGCGCTAATCGGGTGCTTACGATCGATCACGGAGGTGCTGCGGCTGCTCGGAATGCGGGATTGGCGGCTGCGGCAGGCGAGCTCATCCTATTCACTGATGCTGATTGCGCGCCGTGTCACGAGTGGATCGAGCGGATGACATCGCCCTTTGTCGAACCACTGGTTGTGGGCGTGAAAGGAACCTACCGTACCCGCCAGCCCAACCTCATCGCGAGACTCGTCCAGCTGGAGTTCGAGAGACGCTACGAGCGTATGGCAGGACTTCGCGAGATCGATTTCATCGATACGTATGCAGCTGCTTACCGGCGCTCCGTGGTGATCGAAGAGGGGGGATTCGCCACGGACTATCCAGTTCCTTCAGCGGAGGATGTGGATCTGTCTTTCAGGCTGGCGACGCGCGGGCACCGCATGGTCTTTGTGCCCGAGGCGTGGGTGTGGCACACGCATCCTGCATCGCTCCTCACCTATCTGCGGCGCAAGGTCCGGTTCGGGTACTGGCGTGCGCTGTTGTATCTACGTTACCCCGGAAAGATCGGCGGCGACGCGCACACGGATCCTGCTTTGAAGCTGCAGTTTGCTCTGGTGGCATTGGGACTTTCCTTGGGAGCTGTGGCTCTCGTCTGGCAGCCGGCATGGATCGGGGCCCTGTTGTGCCTTGCAGCGTTCCTGTCGACAACCCTGCCCTTTGTGCGGTGGGCCTGGCGGCGCGACCGGGCGGTGGCCCTCGCCTGGCCGGGCGTGACGTTGCTGCGCGTGGCTCTGCAGGGGGCGGGCCTTGCCGTGGGCTTGGTCGTGCACCGCGCCTTTCGAACAACCTGAGTGCTATGCCGCAGCCTCTGGAGCCCGCTGCCATAGTCAGGGAACGGATCGGACCTTATCTGGTCGTGGCGTGTCTCGTGACCGTAGTGTACTGTGTAACGATGGCACCCTCTTTGACGTGGTCTCACTGGGGGTCCGATGGTGGTGACTTCATCACGGCTGCGACGACGGGTCGCGTTCCCCATCCACCAGGGTTTCCTACTTATCTGTTCCTGTCTCGAGCTTCGCTATGGCTACAGCCCTCAGATCCTGCGCGTGCTCTCAACTACCTTTCAGCATTGTGTGCCTTGGGTGCAGTGCTGCTTACCGTGGGGACAGTTCGCAGTCGGGGAGTTTCTCCAGGGGCATCGGTTACCGCGGGCTGCAGCCTTGCCTTCTCTCCCTGGTTCTGGTCGCAGGCCCTCATCACCGAAGTCTATGCGACGGCTGCGCTGTTCGCGAGCCTGACCATCTTCCTCGTTCAACGGGTGGAGGCGCGTAGACTCTTTCCATGGACGCTGGTCGGTCTTGGTCTGGGCCTGGGAGTGTCGACCCATTTGACGTTGATCTTCCTGATGCCCTATGTCGTCTTGGGCCGGAAAGTGCATTGGCCTGGACTGATGGCCGGCCTGGCAGTGGGCATATTGCCGTACGCCCTGCTTCCTCTGTTTGGACCGTGGCCCCAACCTTGGGGCGACCTGAGCACGATAGCGGGCTGGGTTGAATATGTGTCGGCACGGATGTATTGGGGTAACGCCTGGACGTTGCCGTCGGGCGATTGGCCTGCGCGGACGTTGGCGTGGGCTACCCTTGTCACGCGGCAGTTCACGCCTCTGGGTGCGCTGCTCATCATCACTGGAGCTGCATGGAGGTGGTCGGGCTTCCGGATGCGCTTGCTTGGGGGAGCCGTGGCATTCTTGATGGCCAGTCTCTACGCTATCGGCTACAATAGCCCGGACTCCTGGGTCTACCTTGTACCGTATATGGCTCTGGCTGCAGTTGCTCTGGGCGATGGCCTTCAGGCGCTGGCTGTTTCTGAGGGCCGCATCGGCATTTTGTCTCGTGCTCTGGGCCTTTCGATCCCAATTCTGTTGCTCGCCCTGTTCTGGCGAGATACGTCCCTATCCAATGATCACGAAGCCATCGACTGGCTAAGCGCGGCTCTGAGCGCCTCGCCAACAGACGCAGTCATCGTGACGAACCAGGATCATCACACATTTGCGCTGTGGTATGCCACAGAGGCTGTCGTACGGCGGCCTGATCTCATGGTGGTCGATGAACGCCTCTGGGGATATGGTCCCTATGATGCCTTTGTCCGCCAGGCGCTGGGAGGTCAGGGTGACACGATCGGGGCGCTGGCAGCTACGCGTACGTTGTGCTATGTAGACATTC
>JAXDDP010000220.1:0-41912 GCA_034676785.1 Anaerolineae bacterium
GAACGGCGCCTGCCAACCGAAGGAGAACACGTCGCCACGCAACGACTCGAAGGTCACGTCAAGACCGCTGGCCTCCATCTTCAGGCCCAACACACGCTCCTGGAAGGCAGCAAAGTCTCCATCGAGCGCCGCACGGCCCATCTGGCAGACCCAGACCATGTGCCGCCCGAACGAGCGCAGCTCGCGATAGGCAGAGGGCCCACGCTTGACCAGGTCCAGGCCCTGCGATGACCCCAACGCGAGGTAACCCTCACCCTTGCGAGCACACGCCCAGTTGCCGCGCACCGCAGTTTCATCGAACAGGTAGACCGGGAAATGGGCGTGTGTGAAGCCCAGCCAATCATCCTCAGGCAGGTCGTGAAGTGCGATCAGAACATCCTTCCACTGCGCGACGCGCGGGAGAACGTAGTTGCCCGACCAGAAGTTAGGCCGGTGAGCACCGTTCTCGCTAACACAAGGAGGATGGTTCACGAAGACAGGGACATCTGGACCCAGCGTCGCCTGCCAGACATGCTGCTGGTAACCCTTCTCACCAGGCCTGTAATCCTGTGCAGAGGCCAGCATGGAGTCTGGCGACTTGTAGGTCACCTTGTGAATGGTCTCGCCATGCGTGCTGATCTCGTGGCACTCGCGGTTCCACAGCTCATCGGGCAAGTCTGCCGCGATCTCTGCAATCATCAGCGGGAATTCATACTCAGAACATGCCATAGCCACGACACCGCGAAGGGCGTGATTGAAAACGCCCATTCCCCACAGCAGACGGCTGATGCCTGAAGTCGATTCCAGTTGACCACTCGTGACCTGCGGGGCATAGGTACGCCCGTGGGTTGACCCGAAGACACCCTTATAGGAGTTGACCGCCATTGTAAAGAGCAGCTTGTCGAGCACGACCGCCGCTAACTCTGCAAGGCCCTCATCTTCCGCCAGTCCTGCAAGGTGCGATAGCGCCAGGACATCCTCCTCAAAGTAGCAGTTGGAGTCCCACTCCCAGAATCCACCACCACCGCGCTGTTTCAGCCACGCACGTGCCAGAGCTTCACCTTTCTGGCGATGCCAGTTTCCCGTCTGGCCAGTATTCGAGAAGACTGCATCAGGATAGAGCTGACCAGCGAGGATCTCGCAGGTATGGAACAGAATGCTGTGATTTTCAGTCGTGTAGCACATGGCGTCAGTGCCCGGCTCATCGTGCCAGTACTTGAACCCCAATGCACACGCCTCGATGGCAGTGCGTAAGGTGGCAGGAAAGCCGTCCTTTTCGCCATAGCGGGCTACGGCGCCGAGAAGGCCGATCAGATCAAAGTCGCTACAGTCTCCCCGCCGGCTGATCGACTCGATCGCCTTTGAGAAAACCACCTCATCCAGTTCAGACCACTTTCCAAGCTCACATTTGGCGATTTCGGCATACAGGTGCCCCTCCTGAGTCGCCGCATACGCCAGCGCCTCGTAACTGCGCTCCCCCAAGGTGCCATATGGGGCTTCGGAATATGGGTTGTCCAGAATGAAGAGAGGGATCTCCCACCGATACCGCAGATTCGAATGGAGGACCTCCTGATGGATCGGGCTCAGGACAACCCGATAGGGCCCCTGCTTGATCCGGAACCCATGGCCTACATCCAGTGATTCCCCTGGCTTGGCCTCGGTTTCCCCGTTGACGTTGATCCGATTCCCCGGCCCCTGAATGCTGTATTCGTAGTTGAAGTTGGTCTCGAGGTCATCGGGCCAATGCAAGTTCACGACACGGCCCCGGTAGCTAACAACCTCCGCAACAGCCGCCTGCTCAAAGACACGCTCCAGCATCATGTGGCGCACGGTACGCTCTGTCGCTGAGGGGACCTTGACCGTAACATCCTCCGGATCGAACGCACCCTCCACGGCAAGGGCCATCACGTAGGGGCACTCCCGCGCAGCAACTTCCTCAAAGCGCACCAGGATCTCATTGTCATCCGCCTGTAGAGAGACCTGGAATGCCACGCTTTGTGGATCCTGGTGATGGAAGTGCTCGTGGCGATGGACATGCTCACCATTGATCCACACGTCAGCAGGTCCATTCGTCGTCAGGACAAATGTGACCTCCGCAGGATCGAACAGGTTCAGGCGCGTGTAGGCCCAGGCCCTCAAGTACGTCCACTCGTGCCGGAACGTCGACAAATCCACGAAGTGGTCGTCCAGACAACGCACATACGACCACCGAAGCTGTTGGTCGCCAACCATCGCGGCACCGCGATCAACGGGATCACCCGTCAGCTCGGAGCCCACAGATGCCTGCTCACGCGCCCGCTGTGCATCACGAACGATGCGCAGCTTCTGCCCCGGTTCGCCCAGGCTACCGTCAGGGAGGTCTGTGACTGGGGTCTCAAGGGGGCCAGCCACGAGCCAATTGTGGATGAAACCATCGCAGAGTTCATACTCAAGGAATGACGTTGTCATAAAGATATGCTCTATCTCCTCAAGGGATACTGCCCGCCGGTGAACAGGGGACAGGGACAGACATGGACAAACGGGCTGATTCTACCCCAGGTATCCGACAGCGCAAAGTTGCGTTGTGGACGCAGTTCAGGAGTGCTACATCCCGATGACGCAAGGCTTGAAATCGCGTCGCACGTCAGCAATGCTGGCGCCCAATACTTCGATCTCGTCGAGCCGGTTGGTGCCCAAGCCGTGCGCCGCCGCGATGGCGATGTGATTCTTACCACGCACGAAAGGTACAGTCAAGGCCTGAGCCGTGGGATCAAAGCCCTGGGCCGCCGTCGCAACGGCGTCCGTGGCAACCGGGTCCTTGCCGGCGAAGAGCACGCCGGGCGCGATCGGCCCAAAGGTCTGGATCCACGGGCCCTCGCCGCCTTCAGTGGTCAACACACCGTCGATCAGACTCAGATTGATGGGGCGAGTCCGGTTGAGGTCGACGATGATCTCCGGGACTCGTTGCCCCGCAGTGTCATCGGAAGGCCCATGAAACCCCGAGCGGTAGGTATCTCCCGCATTTCGACGATAGAACTGCAAGGGAACCAGACCGAACAGGTTCTTGAGCGTATGCGTCACCCCAGCAACCCAGTGGCACTTCATCTTCGACACCGACATAAAAGCATCGAGCTCCTGAAGGAGCGGATTCAGCGTGAACTTCTCATACAGGGTTCCGCCGCCAGGAACTGTGACTTCAACAAAGTCATCGTAGGGATCAGGAGCATTCAGGTCGATCAGGGTCGCATCAATATCGCGCGCGATCTCCTCGTATCCCCACTGCGTGTATGAACCCCACTGGTAGACGGCCTCAACAATATAGACTTCCCTTGCACCAGCATCTCGTGCCAGTGCGCCCAGGGCCCGAACGACTTCGGGATGGGTCACGAAGGACTCCATAGGCGAAAAGCCGGGAGGGCCGTCGTTGCCCAACCCTCCCGTAAGGTTGGTCTTGATCCCGACCCGATCTCCGGGCTTGACGATGTCACTAATCCCGCCGAGGTTGTCGAGCATATCGCGGACGGCATTGTAGATCACGGTGCGGTCATAGTCCCGCGCCGTAGCAATGGCAACCTTGCTTGACAAGCCTGTCGGTACCGATTGCGCCACAGCAACTGTGGGGGCGCCACTCGCTGCGGTAGAAGTCGGAGCAATCGTTGGCACGTCCGCTGGAACTCCTTCAGCGGAGGGCCAGGCCGCAGGCTCAGGCAAGCAGCTCGAGATAAGCAGTCCCCCAGCAGCACCGGCTGCCATTTCCAGAAATCGCCGGCGCGAGATTCGCCGCGCAGCACAGTGAGTCGTTGCTCGTTCACGTCCGTTGTGCATCGCCATAATTCTCCTCCCAGATGCCCCTCTACCCAACACCGACCAGGGCGCCGCACGGCGACGGCACCTCTTAACGGGCAACCGCCCCTAGCTTACCGCAATCCGCCGGAATGGTAAGGGTTCAAACCCGAGAACGTATTCTCACTCCGTGGGAATCAGTGCGTCGAGGAGCGACGTACGCCACGTGGCGACGTCGCGGTCGTATACCCCAAAACCAGCGCCAAACTCCCAGTAGGCCCATGGAATGCCGCGCGCCTCAGCTACTTCGCGCACAGTTGCCGTCCAGCGAACTCTGGAGTCCATATCAGCCGTGCTATAGGCGCCGAACTCCCCCAACCACAGAGGAATACCGTGCTGGTCACTCCAGGCCAGCGCTTCGTCGAAGGCGCGCGTAATCTGCTCCGAACTTGCAGGGTTGTCAGCCCCACGATTTTGGTTATAGCGCAGGAACCACGTCCGCACCCATTCCACCTTCTTGGCGTCAGGTACTGGCTCGACCTTCTCGAGCGGCGGGCCAGGCCACGTCAACCCCAACGTACCCACTTCCGGGCCACCCCACTCCGCCCCCTGATGGGTGAACAGGTAAGGCTCGTAGTAGTGAAAGGTGGCAATCAGGTTCGTCTCACCCTCAGGAACGGCCAACGTCTTCAGCCCCGCAATGCTGTTCCAGCTGTCACCGCCGACGATGAGCGTATGCACCGGGTCAATCTGGCGCAGAGCCGTAACGGTCCTCGACAGCAGTGTGTTCCATGTGCCCGCATCCAGCACGTCGTGGGGCTCGTTCAGGGGCTCAAAGTAGACCGTGTCGGGTCGATCCCGGTAGCGGCGCGCAATTTGCTCCCAGATGGCGACAAAACGATCGGCGTGCTCATCCGGCGATACGAAGATCTCGTCGTAGTGATGCATGTTGATGACAACGTTCAGATCGTGAGCGAGCGCCTGGTCGATCACCCAATCGACCCGCTCGAAGAAGCGGGCATCGACGGTGAAGGGCGGTTGTGTCTCGGCGTGGGCCGACCAACGGACCGGAACGCGCACCGTATCAAAGCCCACGTCGCTGATCAGCTCGAAGAAAGAGGCCTCGATCACCATGCCCCACTCACCCTCGTTGGGAGCCTCGAGCGCGTTACCCAGGTTAACACCTCGCCCGAGCCGTTGTGCACGCGCCTCGGCAACGGTACCGACCTCTGTTGGCAATGCCGTGGGTACCGGAGGCGGTTCATCCTCGCCCATGCCGTGACATCCGAGCAGCCCCAATATCAGCAGCAGTACCACAAGCTTACGCATCTGACCTCCAGGGATTCCGTGCATCGCCATAGCGAATCGTCGGGACGACTGTCAGACGCTCAACGTCTGCGTGGATAGGTCTACCCCTTCGCGCAGCGCGAGCTCAAACGCCGTCTTCTGCCAGAGAATGCGCATGCCAGCCTTCTCATAGAGCCGCGTAGCCCCGGTAAGGCTCTCGGCATCCACATCAAGCGTGACCCTTGCTTTGCCGCGCCGGTGGAACTCGCCGAAGGCAAGTTGCAGCATTGCCAGGCCAAGACCGTGGCGACGCCACTTGCGTTGCACACCTAGCGATCGAACATAACCCACGTCCGGTTCACCCGGAACCTCTGCCTGGCACAGGCAAACAGCAGCAATATCGTCGCCGTCCATCACGAGGAACCACAAGGTTGGGTCGAACAACGGATCGTTGTCAATCCAGTGCGCCCACATAGAGAGGTCCTGATCAAAGTCGAGAGGCACGTACCCCCAGTGATCCCGGAAGATGTCCTGCTCAACTCTGACGAGCCCGGGGAGATCGGTCGCCCGGTCAAAGTGCCTTACCTTCACTCCCTCCGGGAACCGGGGCAAGGGCACCGTACAGCTCAGATCGATACCCATCCGCAGGAAATGGCGGACTGGCTTATAGCCCTGTGCCAGGAGAAACGCGTGACTGTCGGCATCGGTGTCAGGCT
Organism: Anaerolineae bacterium; assembly: GCA_034676785.1. Taxonomy (GTDB): domain Bacteria; phylum Chloroflexota; class Anaerolineae; order B4-G1; family SLSP01; genus PWVB01. The sequence continues at coordinate 5,745 of JAXDDP010000220.1, forward strand.
TCATCTGTCGGAGCGAAACCCTGATGCCCGCCGGTGCTCTCGGCAATGCCACCTCTCGAACCGCGACCACTAACCAGCGCGCCAGGTAGGTACCGATCCCCCGTTCTTTGTGCTCGGGGTGAACGCGACACCACGCCCAGACGTAGGCACACGGTGGTTCAGCCCAGAAACCGGCTCCGCCCACTAGACGATCGTCATCAAGAACCAGGCGCACGTTAGTCTGTGGGTCGCCGAAGGGGGTCCGCCAATCACCCAGGATCTCCGAGACGTCCGTGTCAGGATGGCCCATGTCCGCCACTGCACAAGCATTCATCAGATCGGTCACCGCTTGAGCGTCGTCAAGCGTTCCTGCACGAACGGTATAGCGTTCAGGCAATCCACCATTCATAGGGTCCTCCCCAGCAGTTCAGGACGACCATCACGCTGGCGACGCGGAAGCCGGGCCAGATGGCTCCCGCACGCCCATCAGGGCCAGAATCGCCAGCAGGAACATCACGCCGTAGATTGTGAACAGCAACACGTAGCCGTGAGCGTCGGCAATGGGCCCGCCTATGTAGGCCCCTATGGCGCCGGCGCCAGCACCGGCAAGATTCGAGAGCCCGAGGAAACGCCCGGCCTGGTCCCGTGGCACGATCTCGGTGCCAAGGGCCCAGCTTGCCGAGTAGAAAATCCCCATCGCCGCGCCGATCAGCGCGCCGCCGATATAGAGTGCCCCCATCGACGGGATAAGTAGGATCACGACCGTGCCCACCGCAGCCACACCACTGCTCAGGGCAACCAGCACCCGCTTCCCAAAACGGTCGGACAGCCATCCACTGGGCAACGCTGTCGCGATGATCGCGATACCCACGGCCATCATCACCCGGGCGGCAGGGCCAGCAGCACGCTCACCTGCCAGCTCGGCATAGCGCTCCTGCAGGAAGTAGAGCATGAAACCAGCAAAGTTGGTCGCCGCAACCATGAAGAACAACCGGTTGATCACCCACCAGGTAAAGGAGTGATGGCTCTGAGCGTCCGATCCCAGCCCAACGCGCAGACTGGCCCACACTCCGATGAGGACGGCGGAGGCCATTGCCAGGGCGCCGATCGCGGCGATCGCCCAGTCTGCCGTGATGCCCGGCCGGATCAGCGACTGGGTCAAGACGCCAGTCCCCAGTATAACCAGCGTGAAAACGGCTGTCATGAGCGCCAGACGGATCAAGGGCTGCCAGTCAAAGGGGGTGGACGGGCCGTCCAGACGACGTTCAGGAACAGCCATGGTCAAGGCGGCGCAGATCAGAATTGCGCTGAGTGTCGCCAGGAGAGCGCCCCAAAGGTTGCCGGCAGCGACCATGTTGCCGACGACAAACGAGGTGAAGACCAACGGCAGGGGGAGTTCGAGCAGCGCCTTGACACCCGAATAACGACCGCGTTGGTCCAAAGGCACGAGGTCCGGAATGAGCCCTTGTGTGGCCGCGTGGGCGGCATTCGACGCAACCATCGACAGGATGACCACGCCGAAGAAGGCCCAGTACCCTGCCAGTCCCTCAAGTCCCGCGATGGCGCCGATCAACAGGAAGGCAATGACCTCACCGAGCGCCCCGCCAAGGATGAAGGGGCGCCGGCGCCCCCAGCGCGAGGTACTGCGGTCCGAGAGCAGCCCCATCAAGGCCTGCATCAGCAGTGCAACCATCAGAGTCCAGAGCCGGATCCGGCCCACGTAGGTTCCCTTCAGGGACTCACCTACGAACCGCTGCACCAGCAGGGGCACGATCAGCGGCGTCAACACCTGCGAACGCGCCGTCAGTGCAAACCAGTAGATGTTGATGGTGATCGCGTCGTACCAGCGCAATGGTCGGTTCAACGAACGGCCTCCTTCGTCCTCTTATACCGGTACACTAGGTGCGGGCGGTCAGGGCGTTTATCGTCGGATTGACCTCCGCCGGGGCTGTGCTAGCGTGGACACCACGAAAGCCACTTGGCATACCAACATCATAGCACCGGACAGGGACGGTTCAAATGGAGGGGCACGATGGCTAGGGTGGAGGCTGTGATCGCGTATCCCAGGCGCCGTTTACCCCGGGGACTGCTGCGCGCCGTTGGTCGCGTGCTGGTCCCGTTACTCACGCGAACTCAAATCACGGGCATGGAGCACTTCCCGGTGAGTGGCCCCCTGATCGTCGTGGGGAACCACATCGCCACGATGGAGGTGGTGCTGATGGTCGTCTATGCGCCCTGGCAACTGGAGATGCTCGGTGCAAGTGACATCGCGGCACCTCCACCCATGGACGCAATCTCGCGCCTTTACGGTTTCATCCCCGTCAACCGGGGGAACCTGGACCGCACCGCCCTGACGATGGCCCTGAGCGTTCTACGGCAGGGCGGTATCCTGGGGCTCTTTCCCGAGGGTGGGATCTGGGATCCCGGCGCTATGGAGGCCAAACGCGGCGTGGCATGGCTGAGCTACCACGCCGGGGCGCCGATTCTGCCGATCGGGTTTGGCAGCCCTGATGGCGCTCTCAGGGATACGCTCCGGCTGAGACGGCCCCCGCTATCGATGACGGTGGGGAAGCTGATGCCACCCGTTGACCTTCCCAAGGGAAGCCCACGGCACGAAGGGTTGCAGCGTGCGGCAGGCGAGATTCTGAGTGCTGTCGATCACCTGATTCCGGAGCCATTTAGGCAGCAGCGATTGGCCATTGTTGACGAACGTTTTGGCCTCGGCCTGACAGTGAAGGACGCCGCAGGTCAGCTGGTAATAATCCCGCCATCCCTCACGATTGCCCACTCCGACGAGCTATGCAAGGTCTTCTACCGGCCGGCCATCTTGCGGATCTTCGCCAAGGATCTGCATATGCCAGTGGCTGCCCTGCAACATCTTGACCAGGATCCTTCCCCGGAGGCTCTGGTCTCTGCCCTGACCCCAATCCTACAGTACATCACGGACCAAAACCCCGGGTTCTTCCCCTACCGTTTCGGAACCGCCGGCGGCATTGCGATGGAAGCCGGCCTCCGCGAACTCCACGCGCTGGCAAGCTGGGCGCGCGATGCCGGCCATAGCATGCAGATCCGACCCACGCGGCGATACCGCCGGGAAGGCCAGAGTGAGGAGATCGTGGAGTTGATGCCCGAGAACGCGCACGTCTGGTGAGGCACAGGTCTGGTGAAGCATCGGTCTGGCGGTATCTTGGCAATCCTCAAGTAGAGGGCAAGCTCGGTCCACATCAGCCACGAGCATCATAGCCCCTCACGGGAGCCCAATGGCCCACTGTAACGCAACTCTGAGACCGGCCGCGCGTACATGAAGGTGCGAGTGCTCTGGCACGGGGTCCAGGACTGTGCTCTACCCCAAAGAATCGCCAGATCAGTGAAAGGAACAAGACATGAGCGAGGAAACGATGGAAGCCACGGTGACTTCGCCCGAAGTACCGGCGAAGCTTATGACGAGGGCAGAGGTCGCCGCCAGGATGATGCCCCAGCGCGATCTGAGCGGCACGGACATGAGCGGCGCAGAGCTGGCAGGGATGAAGTTCGCGGGCGTTAAGATGCAGAAGGCCAATCTTGCGGATGCGAACCTTTCCGGCGCTCTGGTCGCCGGCGCCGACATGGGCGAGTCCGATCTCTCCGGTGCTGATCTCACAAGCGCCAGGATCATGGGCGTCAACATGGCGAGAGTGCTCTTCCGCAAGGCGCGCATGGCGGCGATCAAGCTGATGGGCACCAACTTGGGTGGCGCTGATCTCACGGACGCAGACCTCACGGATGCCAGGTTGATGGGCACGAACTTGGAGGGTGTCGCGGCCCGGGGCGTCAATATGACGGCGGCCCACGTCGTCGGCAGCAACTTCAAAGGGGGTGACTTCAGTGGTGCCGACCTGACCAGCGCGACCCTGAAGCGCGTGGACGTCACCGGTGCCGATTTCAGCGACGTCGACACGACCGGCACCCGGTCGGCAAAGGTCGACTGGTCACTGGCCAAAGTGGCGCCAGCCAAGTTGCCCGAGTCCTTGCCGGAGCCTCCGGCCTGGCTACCTGGCGCAATAGTCGGCGCCGGTGTGGTTGTCATGATCCTCTTACTCCGGCGCAGGCGTCGCAACGCGTAGCACTCTGAATGCTACAACCACACAGAGCCCCGGTCGATGAACTGGGGCTCTGCTCTGCCAGGGAATGTAGACGGCTCAGCGTTGGGCTTCGAGCTTCGCGCGCAACAGCCCAAGGACAGCCTGGGGCTGCGCCCGACCGCGCGTTGCTCTCATCACCTGGCCCATGAACCACTGAAGCAAGCTCTCCCTACCCTCCAGATATGCGGTGACCTCCTCGGGATGTTCAGCCAGAACCTGATCGACCACCTGCGCCAACTGGTCCTGATCCGAGATCTGGATAAGGCCCTTCTCCCTGACGATCTCCTCAGCAGCCCGACCGGATTCGAACATCGTGCCGAGGACATCCTTTGCACTACTCTGACTGATGGTCCCGGCATCCACTAGCTTCACCAACGACGCGACCGACTCCGGAGCCACACGGACACACTCGATAGCGACACCATCGCGGTTCATCAGGTAGGCCAGCTCACCCACGATCCACTTGCTGACGGATGCGGCCTTGCCACTGTAGATACGTGCCGCAGCCTCAAAGTAGTCCGCCAACGCCACATCCTCGACTAGGATGCGGGCATCGTTTTCTGGCAGACCATAGCCCTCAATGAAGCGACGGTACTTCGCATCGGGTAGCTCGGGAAGCGACTGGCGCACTTCCTCGATCCAGGCATCGTCGATGGCAAGGGGTGGCAGATCCGGCTCGGGGAAGTAGCGATAGTCGTGGGCGTGCTCTTTGCTGCGCTGGGTGACGGTCACGCCGCGGGCTTCATCCCACCCCAGTGTTTCCTGGACGACCGTTCCACCTGACTTGAGGACCTCGATCTGACGGACAATCTCGTACTCGGATGCCCGAACCAGCGCCCGGAAGCTGTTGAGGTTCTTGATCTCGGTGCGTGTACCGAGGATCTGACTACCACGCGGCCGCACTGACACGTTCGCCTCGAAGCGCAGCACCCCCCGCTCCATATCTCCCGAGTTGACACGCAGATAGCGCAGGATCTCCCTGATCTTGGTCGCATATGCCAGAGCAGCAGCAGCCGAGTGCATATCAGGTTCCGAGACGATCTCAAGCAATGGCACGCCAGAGCGGTTGAAGTCGATGAGCGTGTACCCACGGCCTCCTGGCGCCACATGGTGGAAGCTCTTCGCCGTATCCTCTTCCATATGGGCACGGCGAATCCTGACCCGGATCACCTCGCCCGCTTCGGTCTGAACCTCGATCGAGCCATTGGTGGCGATCGGGTCGTCGTACTGCGAAATCTGATATCCCTTGGGTAGGTCGGGGTAGAAGTAGTTCTTGCGCGCGAAACTGGTAGCCGCGTTGATCTGGCAGTTGAGCGCCAGCCCAACCATCATCGCCTGCTCGACGGCAAGCTTGTTCACCACCGGCATCGCCCCGGGCAACCCACCGCAGACAGGGCAGACAGCGGTGTTGGGCTCGGCGACGGTCGTGTCAACCACTGGACACGCACAGAACATCTTCGACGCGGTGCGCAACTCGGCGTGGATCTCCATGCCGATGACGGCTTCATATCGATCGTTCGTCATTCGTATCCCCCAGGCACTTGTTCCTTCTTGGCTGGCCGGCAGGTGTGCCAATCGGTCGTGGCCTGATAGGCGGCACCGATCGAGAGGACTCTGGCTTCATCCAGCGCAGATCCGATGATCTGCATGCCCACGGGTAGCCCTTCTGTGAAGCCACATGGCACCGCAAGCGAGCAGACACCGCCCGGATTGGCCGCGACGACGTGGATATCGGAGAGGTACATCTGCAGAGGGTCGTCGACCTTCTCGCCGAGCCTGAAAGCTGGCGTTGGGCTTACGGGGGCAATGAGCGCGTCAACTCTCTCAAATGCGCGGGCGAAGTCCTGCCGCAGCAGCGTCCGCACCCGCTGAGCTCGCAGGTAGTAGGCGTCATAGTACCCTGCCGAGAGGGCAAACGTCCCCAGCATGATACGGCGCTTCACCTCTGGCCCAAACCCCTTACCACGGGTCTGAAGATAGCGCTGGATAATGTCCGATCCTTCGGGGGGTTCAGACAGGCCAAACCGTATGCCATCGAACCGTGCCAGGTTGGAGCTAGCCTCGGCAGTAAGGATCAGGTAGTAGATCGAGACGGCATAGTCCGTATGGGGAAGCGAGACCTCCTCGACCTGTGCCCCCAGCGCTTGCAGGTGCGCAATGGCCGCCAGAACGGCCTTCTCGACACCGGGTTCGATGCCTTGTGCAAAGTACTCGACAGGAATGCCCAACCTCACCCCGTCAAGCCGCTCGCCACTCATAGCAGGCACATAGTCAGACACTGGGGCATCGACCGACGTGCTATCCCGCGGGTCGTGACCCGCGATCACGTTGAGCACCAATCCCGCATCCCAGACATCGTGCGTCAGGGGTCCGATGCTGTCGAAGGATGAGACCAGGGCAATGAGGCCGTAGCGCGACACCCGTCCATAGGTCGGTTTCAACCCTGTCACGCCGCAGAACGATGCGGGCATCCGGATCGAACCACCCGTATCCTCGCCAAGCGAGAACAGCCCCATATCCGCAGCCACTGCAGCAGCTGACCCCCCACTGGACCCACCCGGCACGCGATCCAAATCCCAGGGGTTCCGCGTCGGGAAAAGCGCCGAGTTCTCGCACGAGGAACCCATACCGAACTCATCCATATTCTGCTTGCCCACCAGAACGGCGCCGGCGGCACGAAGGCGCGAGATCACCGTTGCATCGTAGCGCGGCACATAGTCCTCGAGGATCCGTGACGAACACGTGGTGCGCACTCCGTTCGTCGATAGGCAGTCTTTCACGCCATAGGGAATGCCGGTAAGCGAGGTCACCGGTCCTCCAGCCTGCAACCGTTCGTCGGCTGCGGCCGCTTCGCGCAGTGCCTCCTCCTCACAAACCGTCACATAGGCCCGGATCTCCGGATCTACGGCACGGATCCGCTCCAGTGCCGCCTGCGTCAGCGCAACAGACGTGATCTGACCCGAGCGCAGGAGTCTGGAAGCTTCACGAATGGTCAGCGAATGCAGTTCCATGCAGACCTCCTCAGCCTTCTTCCCCACCACCCAGAACTACAGGCACACGGACAAAGCCATCCTGCTGTTGTGGGGCATTGGCGAGGAAGGCCTCGCGGGGCATCGATTCCTTCGCACCATCGACGCGCAGTTGGGTGCGGCCCATCGGAGGTTGCTCATATGGGGCCACTCCCTCGATGTCAACCTCAGCGAGGCGGTCAACATAGTCGACGATCGCGCGCAATTGCTGGCTGTAAGTGGCCACCTCGGCATCACTCAGGTCGAGGCGGATCAAGAACGCAATGTGCCTGACCAGGCCCTCGTCGATCACGTGTTCTGTCTGTATGGACATCTCGTCCTCCTGTTTGAGCCGGGTGGCAAAGGATCAGGGCTTGGGGAGAGAACCTGGCGACAAGTGTGGTCAAGATCACCTCGCCCCTATCGCCAATCCTGCCGCACCGATCACTTGACCCGGATATGCAGTTCGTCCAATTGAGACTTCGCCACTGGCGAGGGAGCGCGCATGGTCAGATCGCTGGCCTGGCGCGTCTTGGGAAAGGCAATCACATCCCGTATCGTATCTGTCCCAGCAAGGATGGCAACCAACCGGTCAATGCCCAGGGCAATCCCACCGTGTGGCGGCGCTCCAAACTGGAATGCCTCCATCAGGTGGCCGAAATCCGCCTCGGCCGCCTCTTCTGTGTAGCCGAGTAGCCTGAACACACGCGCTTGAAGTTCACGCTGATGGATGCGAATCGAACCCGAACCCAGTTCCCAGCCATTACAGACCAGATCATAGCACGCCGCGCGCACAGCGCCGGGGTCGATCTCCAGCTTTTGCAGAAACTCAGGTTTCGGGCTCGTGAACGGGTGGTGTTCCGAATCCCACCGGCGTTCCTCCGCGACCCACTTGAACAGCGGGAAATCGACAACCCAGGCAAACGCAAGTTGCTCGGGGTCAGACCGCAGATCGGGCTTGTCGGTGTTGTAGCGGGTCACAGCCTCGTCGTAGGTCAGGCGGGGGAACGGCGTCACAAGGCGTTTGTCGGGTGCCACCTCGCGGACGATGGCCGAGACCAGCATCTCAGTCAGCGCCAACACATCCTCCTGCGCAACGAAACTCATCTCCAGGTCCAACTGGGTGAACTCGGGTTGGCGATCCGCCCGCAGATCTTCATCGCGGAAGCAGCGCGCGATCTGGTAGTAGCGATCGAACCCTGCGACCATCAGGAGCTGCTTCATCTGTTGAGGTGACTGGGGCAAGGCGTAGAATTCACCTGGATGGACGCGGCTCGGCACCAGGTAGTCTCGCGCGCCCTCCGGCGTGGAGCGGGTCAACATTGGGGTCTCGACCTCGAGAAAGCCCTGCGCATCGAGGGTATCGCGCATCGTCCTGACGACCCGGTGGCGGAGCCGGAAGTTGCGCTGAAGCGCGGTACGGCGCAGATCCAGATAGCGATAACGCAGTCGGAGGGCTTCATCGACGCCCGGGGCATCGTCGACCGGGAAAGGCAAAGGCTGGGTGACATTGAGGACTTCGATTGCGCTGGCGCTGACCTCAACCTCACCGGTGAGCAAAGCCGGGTTCACCGTGCCACGAGGACGTGCGTTTACGATACCTTGAACGGCGACGACGTAGTCATCCCTGAGTGTCTGCGCAACGGCATAGGCATCAGGCGAGGATCGTGGATCCGCAACCACTTGAACCACTCCCTCGCGGTCCCATAGGTCCAAGAAGACGAGGCGCCCGTGATCGCGTCGCGTGCGCACCCATCCCATCACTGTCACCTGCCGGCCGATGTCAACCGGCCTCAAGCTACCGCAATAGTGCGTTCGAGTCTCCATGCCAAACCTCTCTCTTGCGCCAGGTTACCGGAGAGCGACGTGGTCCGCGCTGATCCGTGGCTTCCACCGTCGTGGGCACAAGAAAAAGCCACGGGTCAACGCGTGCGCCCGTGGCTTTGGTCTTCGGCTGGAATGCGAGTGGCTAGCCTCGACCCTCCCACGGGCGCACGCTGGGGTTATTATCGTTATTGTTGACCTGCCGATACGGCACCTTCATCCCCATGCGTCTCCTGTGAGAGTCTGTGCTACCCTTCGCTCATCTATGGGTAGATTATAGGAGCGGAAGACGGATTGTCAAGCATCCGCTGGCTCTAGCCTTTGATGATGTCGAGAAGGTTCTCCGTCCTCATCACCTCCACAGCGGCCTTTATGAAGGCTTGTGGTGGCATCGCCGAGATCAGCTCGAGCACCTCGCGAGGAGAAGCGACCTCATCGAGAAAGCGCAGGATTTCGTCCATGGTGTTGTGGGCGAACAACGACTCGAATGCCGTGCTCAGGAAGTCGCCCTGTTGGGCGATCACCTTGAGAAGCACAGCGTCCATCACATCATACAGATCGGGATCGTCCGTGACGTTGAACGGGTGGCCATAGAGCAGAAGCGAGTCGATGATCTTCTCACAGTCTTTCTGGATTCGCACATAAGCGTAGCCCGTGGATGGCTTGATCCGCCCGGCCCTGGCTCCGATAGCCATTACCCGACGGCCCAAACTCCGCTCAAGCGGATTATCCGTGATTGGCACGGCGCCACTCTCCTCGGCATCAATGGCATAATCGGTTACCTGCAGCACCGAAGCAAGATACTGCTGAAGCGCATCTTCATAGGCCTGCCGTGGGAGCACTCGCTGGGAAAAAACCGTAAACTCGACCAAGGCACGGTCGGCGGCATAGGGTAGCACATAGAAGAACCGCATCTCGCCTTCCTGCGGCGTGCGGAAATCCATGAAGGTGACGGTCTCAGGGTCGAAGGAAGCCGAGGGTGTCAGAACCTCCCAGCCACGGAAGTGCATCTTGAGAACCTGAAACGGCGCATCCCTCTCAAAGCGTGGGGGCAAGCTATCGAAGATCCAGGCTCCGGTCAGCTCCTTGCCGTCAACGCAGATCCGCGCCGCGTCCCGCCCATCCTCGATAGCCTCGATCGTGCCCTGTAGGAACGTCACGTTTGCACGGTCCTGGAGTTGTCGCCGCGCATCGGCATAGAGGTCGATGCCGCGGATGACCTTATAGCGGTATGTCTGGAGGCGCGCTGCGTGTGGTGCACTTTCGGGGCCGGCTACGAGCAGTTGATCCCAGGTGTGCGAGACCACTCCGTCAAAGAGCGTTGGCTTGTCTGCCCAGAATCCCCAAGTGCGGTCGTTCTGGCGCTTGGGGTCCTGGTCCACAATCAGGATCGAGCGCCCGCACAACGGCGTACGCGCAAGGTGGCATGCCAGGCTAAGACCAGCGAGTCCACCGCCAGCGATGATGAAGTCATAGTGTGTCGTGTTGAGTGACATAAAACGTCCTCCAGCTGATCGGCAGTCGGCCTTGAGCAACAGATCGGGATCACCCAGGGGTAGTGTGGCACTTCGCTGAACTGCCACACTACCCCCGGTCCAGTCTGCTGGCGCCTGAGGATTCCCGCTAGCCTCTGGCAGCTTCCCGCAGGAGACGCTCGGGCGACAGACGCGCCGACAACCGCACCATCGGCAGGCCCGTGCCAGGATGCGTGCTGGAGCCGACAAAGTAGAGGTTCTTGTAATGGCGGTGGCGGTTCTGCGGTCGAAGGTAGCCGACCTGCCAGAAGTTGTGGCTCAGCCCGAACGCTGCGCCCCGATCCAGGTTGTAGAGTCCCTGCCAGGTCTTCGGCGTGTAGGCGACCTCGAATTTAAGATGGTCGTCGAGATCAGTCACTCCCAGGCTGCTGATCCGCGAGAGCACATTGGCCCGCGCACGGGCAGTGACAGCAGTCCAATCCTGGTCGTCACCTGCATTGAGATGCCCAACAGGCACCAACACCACTAGCGTATCCTGTCCAGGAGGCGCCGCAGCGGGATCGGTGCGCACGGGGGCGTGAATGTAGAAGCTGATATCATCCGGCAACGTGTGGCGGTTAAAGATATTGTCGAAACTGGCTTTATAATCCCCGGCCAGGAAGACATTGTGGTGCTCGATCTGAGGATAGACCTTGTCTACCCCCCAGAAAAACATCAGCGTTGAGCACGTGTACTTGAGTCCATCCAACCGCTTCACGGCCGGCCCATCTGGCGGAAGCAGGGCTTTATACACATAGGGCAGGTCGGCATTGGCAATGACGACATCGGCCTCCAGCCGCTCACCATCGGCCAGCTGCACGCCCGTGGCACGCTGGTTGTCAACCAGAATCCTGGCAGCCGGAGACTTGTACCGGAAGGTGACTCCCTGGGCTTCCGCGATCGCTACCAGCGTCTCCACCGTACGGTAGAGCCCGCCCATCGGGAAGTAGACGCCACTGACCATCTCCGTGTACTGAAGTAACGAATAGGTAGCCAACGCGTCATAGGGACTCAACCCCAGATACATGTCCTGAAAGGTGAAGGCCGCCCTGAGGTGTGGATCTTTGAAGTAGCGCGAGACACTGCCGTAATGTTTGAGCAGGGCCTTGAGCTCGAAGAGCAACGGGAAGTTCCTGGGGCTGAAGTACTCAAAGACGTTGTAGAAGTTACGTCCGACGAAGTAGCGGATCGATTTGTGATAGTTGTTGTACCCCTCAGCCAGATAACGCATGAGCGCCATGAAGCTGCCGGGCTCTCGTGCCTCAAGCTGCGCCTCCATCGCATGCATATCGGAGGTGAGCTGGAGCTGGAACCCATCGTCGAAGCGGACGCGGTACGTCGGATCGATCCGCCGCAAATCGAGGTGATCCTCCATACGCTCGCCCAGTGCAGCATAGGTCTCGGCAAAGACCTCGGGCATCAAGAAGAGCGTAGCGCCGGTATCGAACCGGTGCCCGTCGCGCACAAACTGGTCACACCGGCCTCCGGGGCTGGCGTTCTTCTCCACTACGGTCACAGCGTATCCCTGGCGGGCGAGTCGCCCTGCTGTCGCGATACCGCCCAATCCCGCCCCCACGACCAGTGCACGCTTCCTAGACGTCACTCTTGGCCTCCCCTTCGCTCCATGATCCCGACTCCGACAGCATGCATTCTACCACACAGGCGGCATGGTCTCCCCCAGAACGGGTCACGGGCTAAAGGAGCTCAGTCAGGGCCAGCCATTCACCTTTCTGCCCTGCAATCTCGAGGCCCCGCACCAGGTTACCATCTTCCACCAGAAGATTGACGGTCTTCTCGATCTCGGCCTTCGGCCAGCCGAAGACCTTGGCAATGTCGCCGAGGGTCACAGCCCCGACGGAGCGCATATAGAGAGCCAGCAGGTGTTGTTGTGCCGCACTCATCGTGACTGCACGTGCCCGCTCAAGCAGCTCTGGGTGATGACGGTGAACGCACTCATAGATAAAGGCGTAATTCCACGTACCGGCCTCGGCCACCCCGACCGGCATGATCTTGAAGTCGGACTGAAGCTCCTCCAGGCCCCGGTTGAAGCGGTAGCCTGATGCAGTATCGGACATCGAGGTCGCGCGCCGCAAAGCAATAGTATGCAGCGGCCCCTCCTGAAGCAAGGCCTCGTAGATCACCTTGGCCTCTGCGGTCATGGCGCCATCGCGGTACTGGTAGAGGTAGTCCTCCTCAGGCGAACCGAAGTTCTCGCTCAAGGCATAGAACGCCGGGACAACATCCAACGAGATGATCGTGGCCTTCCTGCGGAGGACTTTGGCATAGTACCAGCGGCGGGCCCCCAGGAGCGAATCCTTCCATCCCCAGGTCACCATGCCGGGATCGTCATGCTCATCAGCGACTGGCCTATCGCCGGCAACCGCCGCCCACAGGCTGGGCATCTCGAGACCCTTGATCGGCCAGAACATCACAAAGCCGCGCGCGTTGACGTGCTCCAGCGCTTCCTCTTTCGTCTTCACCCGCAGATCCAGCGACGTACGGTAGGTCGTCGCACGATAGCTCGTCACACGCTCCAAAGTCAGCATCCCGTCTCCTCAACCAGCCAGTCCTGCGCCCACCCCGTGATACCCGAAGCAGCTCCACCCGCCTCGATGTAAGCCTGTTCGAGGTTCCAGCGATGTGCGTTGGAATAAGCATCAGGCTGTACGAAATTGATGTCGCCGCAGCGCACGATGGTCTCACTCAATGATGCCCCCTGACCAACAGCACTCGCGACACACATCTCCACTGATTCCAGATAAGTCCGATCGTTCCCGACGCGTGCACAGATCTCGGCACGATCGGTCGTAGCCGTCCCGTGTCCGGGGACAAGTACCCGGACGTCCAGGCGGGCAAGCTGTTCCAGCGTCGTCCTGTAGTGACGGAAAGTATCCATCACCATGGGGACCTCCACGTCACTCAGCATGTCGCCCGCCCACAACAGGCCCTCAACTGGTTCGTAGAGCACCAGAGAATCCGAAGCATGGCCCGGGGCGGCGAAAGCGGTCAGGCTATGCCTCGGTAGATGGATATGGATTTGGTCGTCGAAAGTCACCTCCGGCGACGGCAACGAAAAGACGCCTGCGTATTCCGCACCTTCCGCAGACTGCCAGGCAGCGACCTGGCGGGCCAGGTCATCGTGATGGACTGCAATGACGGCGGCGTATCCCGCGTGGGCAATGACCGGGACGCCCGGGAACCTTGCTGGCCCCAAAAGGTGATCCCAATGGGCATGCGTCAACACAATTCCGCGGACGACGGCCCGCTGCGTCGCGACAAACGCACCAATGGCCTCGAGTTCGAGGGGCGTGATACCTGGATCGACAAGGTACGCCTCACCACTGTCGATGAGGATGCCACTGTTGGTGGCGTACACACGGCTCTGCGCGACCCAGGCGTAGGGTGTCAGTTGACGGAAAGGGACATCCATAACGGCAGAGGTACCAAATCAGAGGTTCAGGACCGGGCTCCAGGCAGACGCGGCCCGCCAAGCCGAGCAACTGCCTGCAGAACTGCTTCAGGATCGGGGTTGTGCAGGGCATCCGGGGACACCTGATCGGTACCACAGACCACTTTGACGAGACCATCACGGCAGGGCACGACCAAGTCGGCGATGTAATCGTCGCCACCCTCATCGTCGCGGATCAGGTAGTCACGCTCCGGGAAAAACCCGCTCTCCTTGAGGGTCACGTAGAGTCCATCGGCTCCGGACTCGTATAGGTCATTGAGCTCCTCAGCAGCCGAGAAACGGTCCCACGTCGTCGCGATGAAGCTGACTCGTCGCCATCTCAGACTTGGTATCGGGGGCTCGCGGCGGATCAGAGGGCCAATCTGCATCTTGTAGTAGCGCTGATCTGCGCGCGGGTGCGCCGGCTCGCCGGGGAAAAGATCACGTCGCAACGTCAACTCGTGGCCCCGCACCTCGGCGTACCAATGCACAGCCCATTTCTCCTGTGCAAACGCGGCGGTGAAGTAGAACGCCAACACCGCTGCATCGGTCGTGCAAGCAGGTGCATGCTGCACAGGGATACGGTACCACCCTTCATCTTGGGCGAGACGAAAGTCCTGAGGGTCGGTCATGACGCCGACCAAGACCCGATCGGCCGCATGGAACATACCACACCTCCCCGGAACGGTCGACTGAAGTATAAGCCCGGATCATGACGCGTCAACTGGTCTTGACATATGGGCGCTCATGCTACGATGGAACCAGCCGCATTCAATGTCGAAGCGGCACTAGACAGGCATGGAGGTCAACCAATGCATGTACACCACATTGCGATCGCTGTGAACGACCTGGATGCGGCGCTGGCGTTCTATCGTGATGCGCTCGGGATGATTCAGGGAGATCGCCGAGAGGTACCGGCTGAGGGGGTAGAAGTTGCATTTCTGCCGATGGGTGAGTCAGAGATCGAGCTACTGAGGCCCCTGGACCCGGGGAACAGCATTGGACGGTTTCTCGAGAAGCGTGGCGAGGGCATCCATCACATCTGTATGTTGGTCGAGGACATCGAAGCAACGATCGCGCAGCTCAAGGAGGGCGGAGCCCAGATGGTGGGGGAGATCCGCGAGCACACCGATGGCACGCGCTATACCTTCGTCCACCCCAAGAGTGCCCACGGGGTGCTGATAGAACTCTACCAACACGCCAACGCTCGGTAGGCCATCAGTCCGGAACCGTGATACGCCGTGTCCGGACGATGGTCAGCGGCACACACAGGCTACCTGGCGACAAACAACAGACCTTGCGAAGGAGGAGCACCCTCCTTCGCAAGGTCGTGAATCCACTGGTCAGCTACAGCCCTAGACGCTCAGTAGCTGTTTGGCCATCGTCGCCGCACGGCTGGCATCGGGAGCGTAGCCATCGGCGCCGATTTCATCCGCATAAGCCTGGGTCACAGGCGCTCCACCGATCATAACCTTTACGGAGTCACGGACGCCGGCCTCGACAAGGGCATCGACAGTGTTCTTCATGTTGGGCATCGTCGTGGTGAGCAGCGCCGACATCGCAATCACGTCGACACCCTGAACCTTGACCGCATCGAGGAACTTCTCCGGAGAGACATCCGTACCAAGATCAACGATCTCGAATCCGGCGCCTTCGAGCATCATGCACACCAGGTTCTTCCCAATGTCATGGAGATCTCCCTTGACCGTACCGGCAGCAACCTTACCAATCGGTTTGACGTCGGCATCGATCAGTTTGGGCTTCAGAATGGCCAGACCGGCCTTCATTGCGCGAGCGGCAATCAGCATCTCGGGGACGAAGTACTCGCCTTCCTCGAAGAGGCGACCCACCTCGGCCATTGCCTTGATCAGGCCCTCATTGAGGATCTCGGGAGCCGATACACCTTCCTCAAGTGCCGCGGTCACGGTACTCTGAACAAGTGGCATGTCCCCGTCCATGATGCCGCCGCGAATGACCTCTAGCTTGTTCTCCATACTGCTTCCTCCTAATAGCCGATGAGTATACGACGAGCCAGCATTAGCTCGCCATTATATAGCAAAAAGGACAAATCCAAAAAGCAAAGTGCCCGGAAACTTGGGAACGTCCCTGTGCCGGCCATCGGGAACCCAAGTGGCATAGTAAGCCTGTCCCACCATTGCCCGCAAGTCTCCCTATGCTACGCCGTTGGACGTCAGTCCTCGAGGTGACGCTTGATCTCGTCGACAAGTTCGCGGTTACTTGGAATGAGCGAGGAGTACTTGAGCTCGCCATTGATGTAGATGCTGGGCAACTTCTTGACGCCCATCTTCACCACTCGAGCGACATTCTCCCTCTCGGTGAACTTGTACTCCACCAACTCGACGCGCCCCCCCAGCTCCCGAGTAGCTCTCTGCGCGGCATCTTTCATATAGCTACAGGCAGCGCAGGTATCGGAGTCGAGCGTGAAGACCTCGACCAGGGGTCTCTCCAGTGCTCCGTAATCAGGGAGATGCACCGAATCGAGGTCCAGAGACTCTGCGTGGTAGTTGGCGAGCATCACGCGCGTGCCCTCCGTATCGCGGACAGCCTGTACCACGCCGACGATGTTCTCCGCTGGCACGTCGTAAGGCATGTCGCAACCAGGCGCCAGGATGAAGTTGTCGGTGTCAATCCTATCGAGTAGCTCGACCACGAATTTCATGTTATCCTGCTGATTCCCCAGGAGCATGTGGGTCGTCAGAGGGATGTTGCCCCCAATGGTGATGCCATACCGGTCGGTGATACGTTTCGCAGTAGCCAGGTCGATATTCTCGTCAATCGAGATCGAGTCCGGTGCTGTCTGGCACATCGATTCGATGTTCTTGGTAGCATCGCCGCAGACGAAGAACGAGGACAACGCACCGCGCTCACGGATGAAGCTAAAGAGGTCGCTGTAGAGGTCACCCAAGAGCCTCTGGAAGTGGCGTGACGAGATCTGGGAGACCAGCGGATCAACAATCGCGATCACGTCCATACCGGCATCGATGTACATCTCAGCCACCCGCCGCGCCACATCGCGCGAGTAGGCTAACAGCTGAGTCAGAAACTCGGGGTGGTCGTACATATCCATGAAGATCTCGGTGCCGCGCAGGTGAGAGGCCAGCGTCAGGACACCGGTTACCAGACCGTAAAGCGCGGTATGGTCGCCGACCTCCGCCTTCATACGGCGCATGACGTCCAGGATCATCGGAAGGCGACCATCCGTGGGCTCAGGGAGCCGGTCGGGGATGGTCATCTCGGCAGCGAGCGGGTGGGAAGCAACGGTCGGAGGTGCCTTGTCGGCCCACAGAAGCTCGCACCCCAGGATCTCGGCCTCGACCTGCAGATCGAACACGACAGGCTGCCCGTCAGGGTCATAGGTTCGGTTCACAGCGAGGAGGGCGTCGAAGAGCTTATCAGCGTCCATCAACACCTCACGCGCCGAGTAACCCAGCAGTTTGCCAGCATGGACACCGGCGAACGGCACCCAAGGCACGCGAGGCATCTTCGCGTGGCGCAGTGTGCCCAGGATCAAGGCCTTCCCGGATAGGTCGGCGTGGTTGTCTGTCATTTTGGGGTCTCCCTTGAATCTAGCGATAGTAACGGCAACCAGCCAAGCCACGCGCCCAACACATCGCGGTTGCTTGCCAAGAGCAGTTTATCCAAGTCGAGAGGCTGTGCAAGGGCGATTTGACAGATCAGGCGAACCTGGTATAAGTGAAACCAATGGGATGCACCGGAATCCCCATTAGGCGGGCGCCTGGATCTACATAACGGAATCCGGGCGTTTTACTGTGCAAATGGATAGTGAGAAGGCTGGCATCCCGTAATAGTATGGTCGAAAGGGAGCATAGCGCGATGAAGGAACGAGAAGTTGGGGTCGTCAAGTGGTTCAATGCCGCCAAGGGCTACGGATTCATTTCCCGGGAAGGCAACGAGGACGTATTCGTCCATTATTCGGCTATCCAGTCTGAGGGTTTCAGGAAACTGGTTGAGGGACAGCGAGTCGAGTTCTCACTCGAAGAGACCGATAAGGGACTGCAGGCCAGCGACGTCGTGGCCCTGTAGGTAATACTGTCGGACCCAATCACAGTGTTCCCAAGAGCCGTCTGGTCAACCAGACGGCTTTTGCTTTGTCTGGACTCTGACTTGCCGGATGTGACATCGAGACTATCATAGGGGTAGCTTGGAACGGCGAAGACTTAGCCACGGTATACACGCCAGAAGTATCACAGCCAGCTGTGCTGGCCGTGAACTGATTCAGCACCGTGCCGTCCGATTGGACGGAACGATAGGCACGGCGCGTGGCGGACTGCGGGCTAGGTCTTTTTCGTTCAGCTTCTGGCCCACCGTTCGGTGAGCCTCAGTCCCCAGCAAAGGAGATCAGCACATCATGGGCAGGATTAGACGTCTGGTATTGGACACGCTCAAGCCACACGATCCGAGCATCATTGAGCTTGCGGATAAGCTCACCGACCTCGATGGCGTCTCTGCGGTCAATATCAGCATTTACGAGATGGACCGCAAGGTTGAGAATGCCAAGATCACGATTGAGGGCGAGGCTGTTGACTTCGCGATCATCGCGAGGCTCATCGAGGAGATGGGCGGTGCGATTCACTCGGTGGACGAAGTCGCGGCCGGCCGGCACATTATCGATGATGCGGAGACACTCCAAGGCTGATCCGCTCACGTCGTTTTGACACGACTTCGAAGGATGTTATGATGGCGTGGCCATGCATCCCAGAAGGTGATACAGGCTAGCCCATAGCGATGGGCCTCTGAAACGGAACCGCTGATCAGGACCCTTCCCGATGGATAAACTGCGCGCCCAGAAGCCGATCTACACCGTTTTGATCGCCATCATCATCGCGACCATTCCATGCTACTGTATGGGGTTCGTCGCGCTGGCGATTCGGCCGTCCCAGGAGCCATCTGAGGTCACCACAACGCCGACGGCGACGCCATCGCCCGAGGTGAGCGTAACGCCCTTCGAAGTAGGACCGGGGACGGGCACGCCGCCGAGGACATTGGGACCAACGCCTACCCAATGGTTCCCCCCTACCCGCACCGCAACGCCGGAGACAACGGACACGCCGACACCGTCGCCAACACCGACAGACACTCCTACGCCCACGCCTACAGCAACCGGTGAGCCCACAGCTACGCCCACTTCGACCGGGACAGCGACACTCACACCAACCCCGACGGGCACCGCCACGGAGACGCCAACGCCCACGTCGGAGGCGCCTACCGCGACGCCAACGGACACGCCAACGCCGACATCTACCGTGGAGCCTACCCCCACCGATACGCCAACGAGCACCGCAACGGTCGAAGCACAGCCCTAATCCTACGCCGGAGGAGCCTATTGGATACCTTCGCACTACTCAAGACACTGACAGAAGCCTCAGGCCCGGCCGGATTCGAGTACGTCTTGGCCGACATCGTCGCAGACCTATGGCGACCGTGGGCAGACGACATACGGGTGGATGCAATGGGTACGCTCATCGCACTCCAGCGTGGTACCGGTCCCGAGCCGCGACAGGCGGTGATGGCAGCTGCCCATATGGATGAGATTGGCCTCATCGTGACAGGCTTCGCAGATGGGTTTCTACACGTTCAGGCTCTGGGTGGCGTCGACCGTCGGGTCCTTCTCGGTCTACCTGTCTGCGTTCACGGACGAGAGGAGGTAAACGGCGTCATTGGCAGCCGCCCGCCGCACGTACTCCCTCAGGCCGAGCGGCAGAACGTACTGAACTGGCACGAGCTCTACGTTGATATCGGCCTATCGCCCGAGGAGGCCAGGGCTCTGGTCCGCGTTGGCGATTCCATCACTATTCGCCAACAGACGGTCGCCCTGAAGAACGGGCGCGCCGCCGGGAAGGCTATGGACAACCGAGCTTCGGTCGTGGCAGTGACACTCGCGCTCGAGGAACTCCACAAACGCGCACACGCCTGGGACTTCTATGCTGTGGCAACCGTACAAGAAGAAGTGGGCATCAAGGGTGCCATTGCCAGCGCCTACGGCATCAGCCCCGACCTGGCCGTGGCCCTCGATGTGACGTTTGCCAAGCAGCACGACGACACCGATTCAGGGGCATTCGACCTAGGTAAGGGTCCAACCCTTGGCATCGGGCCCAACTTCCATCCCCAAATGGTGCGGCGCCTCACCGAGGTTGCTGACAGTGAAGAGATCCCGTATGAGATTGAACCCTTGCCCGGCTCGAGCGGCACCGATGCCTGGGGCATTCAACTCGCCAAGGAGGGCATCCCCTCTGGCCTGATCTCGATCCCCGTGCGTTATATGCACCAGCCAATCGAGACCGTCGCCACGATCGACATCGAGCGCGCGGGGCGGCTCTTGGCCCGATTCGTTGCAGGGTTGGAACCCGGCTACACTCCCCGATGGGAGGACGAGGTATGACC
Organism: Anaerolineae bacterium; assembly: GCA_034676785.1. Lineage (GTDB taxonomy): Bacteria > Chloroflexota > Anaerolineae > B4-G1 > SLSP01 > PWVB01. The sequence continues at coordinate 26,062 of JAXDDP010000220.1, forward strand.
ACGCTAATGGACCGACTGGAGGCCCTTTCGAACGTGCCGGGAATCTCCGGCTGCGAATCGCCCGTCCGTCGCACCATCCGACCGCAAATCGAGCAACACGTTGATACCCTGCGCGTCGATGCGCTGGGTAACCTCATCGCCCAGAAAGCCGGGGACGGCACATCTTCTTTGCGCGTGCTCATTGCGGCTCATATGGACGAGGTCGGCCTGATGGTGGTGGGCCACACGGGCGATGGGGATCTGCGTGTCAGCACCGTAGGCGGTATCCCCGACCGATTGCTACCTGGTTTGACCGTCCTGGTCGGTGAGGAAGCATTACCCGGAGTGATTGGCCTGCAGGCTATCCATCGTGCTAGCAGAGCAAGTCTGGACAAAGCCCCTGGCGTGGACCACCTGACGGTGGATATCGGCGCCAGTAGCAGAGATGAGGCGAAGCGCCTAGCTCCGGTAGGAACACCCATCGTGTTCAGCACGCGATTCGAGAGAGTGGGTAGCAACTGCGCCGGAAAGGCCTTCGATGACCGGGCCGGTTGTACCGCTCTGATCACGCTACTGGAGGGACAACCTTTCCCATTCGAGGTCACTGGTGCCTTTACCGTCCAGGAAGAGGTCGGGTTACGTGGTGCCCGCGTGGCAGCGTACGCCGCAGAACCCGATGTTGCCATCGTCCTGGAGGGCACACTGGCCGATGACCTCCCCAAAGAGGAAACCGACGTCAGTTCGACAACAACTTTGGGCCACGGGCCAGCCATTACCGTCATGGACCGATCTTACATCACACCGCCAGGGCTCTTGCACCACTTCATCCAGGTGGCGGAGGGCGAAGGCGTTGCCTATCAGATCAAACAGCCCGGTATCGGTGGAACCGATGCCGGAAGCATTCACCAGGCGCGGGCCGGGGTTCCAACGATCACCGTAGCTGTGCCCTGCCGCTACATCCATAGTCCCATCTCCCTGATCCGAGAGAGCGACCTTGCCGCACTAATCCAGCTGGTGGATATCGCCATCCGCCGGATCACACCTGATATCCTGAAGCCCCTGTAGCACGCGTGATCCCAGCGCGCTGAGAAGGAGATACCCTTGGACCTGACACTGCTCGAGAGACTCACCCAAACCTTCGGCCCATCCGGTTACGAAGACGAAATCCGCGCTGTCATCGGTGAAGCCATCGAGACGATCGCTGACGAGACGCGAATCGATCCCCTGGGCAGCCTGATCGGCTATCGGCGGGGTCAGGCCAGCCAGCACGACAGCAGGCGGGTGATCCTGGCTGCCCATATGGACGAGATTGGCCTGATGGTTACGCACATCGAGGAACAGGGATTCATCCGATTTACCTCGATTGGTGGGGTGCGCGCCGCAAACTGCATCGGGGCGAGAGCCAGGTTTGCCAGCGGGGTATCAGGGCCCATCTACGTCGAGCGACGGGATGATGTGAGCAGAACACCTGACCTGCAGCATCTGTATATGGATGTCGGAGCAACCGATCGCGCTTCCTGTCCCGTACGTGTCGGCGATACGGCAGCATTTGTTGGTCCAATGATCCAGCAAAGCTCGCGCCTGATCAGCAAGACACTCGATGATCGAGTCGGATGCTATATCCTCATAGAGGTCCTGAGAAGACTCCGAACGTCGGCCCACGATATCTTCTTCGCCTTCACTACCCAGGAAGAGATCACGCTGTCGGGGGCACGGACCGCCGCCTATCGCATCGACCCGGACATCGCGATCTCAGTGGACGTCACAGCAACAGGCGACGTGCCCAAGGCGCTCCCTATGGAAGTCAGTCTGGGCGCAGGGCCTGCAGTGAAGGTCAAAGACGGCGGTATGATTGCCCACCCTCGCGTGCGCGACCGCCTCGTCGAGGCAGCCGAACGGGCCGCTGTGCCCTATCAGATGGAAATCCTACTGGGTGGCACGACAGATGCTGCAGCCATGCAGCTCGTCAGGGCTGGCATACCCAGTGGTTGCCTCAGTGTGCCGTGCCGATACGTTCACTCTACCTCCGAGATGGTTGATGTACAGGACGTAGAAAACGCGATCGAAGTGCTGCTGTCGCTGCTGCAAGACGCACTCTAGACTGCGCGCAACAGAACCAGGAACACGGATGCCTATGGCGATCGCCCTACGTGGACACCGACCGGCCCTCTTTTCCCGGCTGCGACTCGCGACCAGTGGTATCCGCCCATATTTTGTGTTATGATTAGTTGACAAACTTTGGCGACACAGTAGGAGGAGAGGTATGAAGGGGGAGAGGTTCTTGCGTGACATCCTGGGGGTTCTGATCGCGGCTGTGCTTGTGTTGGCGGCCTGTGGAGGGGGTGCCACAGAGGAACCGCCCGACACCAGTGCCGGGGGCGCTCCAGTGGTTGTGGAAGAGGAGGAAACTGCACCCGAGGAAGAGAGTGAAGCACCAGAGGCCGAAGTGGCAGCCACAAAAGGACCTGAGGAGCTGATTCCCGACGTCCTGGTCCTGCATCCGGATGCCTACGATATTGTCGCCACGCCGTCTTCTGGCACCTACATCTACGTCATTCCCGGCATGGTTGCCGGTGCGATGGAGTACATGTTGACGGAGCTCAAGGCCAAGGGTTGGGAAGAGCTTGGTCAGCCGACATTGATGGGGCATTTGGCAACGCTGACGCTGCAAATGGGCAAAGATCGCCTGACCATCAGCATGCAGGACAACGAGATCTCCGAAACGACGCGCATCCAGATGCTGCTCATGCAGCAGTAGTTTGCTCAGGCATTGACAGGTTCGGGGGGAACCCTGACCCAGAGGAGGTGGGGTGGAGAGTAGAGAGTTAGCAGATCGGATCACCGAGATCATCGTCGATAGACAGGGTGAGGACATTGTCATCCTCGACTTGACCGAGGTCACGACTTTCGCCGACTACTTCGTGATCTGTACAGCGGGCAGCAGTCGCCAGTTGGATGCGCTGCAGAGCGCTATCCGCGAAGGGGTAAAGAAGAGCGAGGAACGACTTCTCGCCCTCAACGTAGAAGGCGATCCGGATTCAGGATGGATTCTGGTCGACTACAACAGCGTGATCGTGCATCTCTTCAGCGAAGACAAACGGGAGTATTACCGACTCGAGGAGCTTTGGAAGAGCGCACGCACGATTGCGCACATTCAGTAGATCGCGGCACGGGCCTGACGATGGCCCAAACGTATGAATGACGGATTGAAGGCCCGGCTTACGCCGGGCCTTGTTGTGTGGTGAGTTCGTCGTGCCGCGCAACCATTTGTTGACACACACCCGTGATCTGGGTATAATCGCTTTGATGAAGCGGAGGGTTCTCCAAGCTAGGGCTAGGAGCTGGCAAACCCACCTCAAGTGGCTGATGCCCGGCATCGGCGTGAAGCGTTGGCTCCTGCTACTAGCTCTCGGCGTGGGACTGCTGAGTCTCGGTGGCACTTACGCCCTACGAGCGGCCTATCCCCTCCCCAGGTACTTTTACTATCTGACCTTGCAGTTTCTACCACGCAGCGTGAGGGCGGCGTGCTTTCTGGTGGCGGCGGTGGGCACCATTGGGTATGCCATCTGGGGCCTGAGCCGTGCGATGCTCATCCCGTTTATGTCCGGAGCGCAGTCGTCGATCCCCGAGGTCCTGTATGACTATCACCGGCGAGGTCGCGGTCCCAGAGTTGTGGTGATCGGAGGAGGCCACGGCCAGTCAGCCGCTCTGCGCGGCCTGAAGACTCTGACGTCGAATCTGACCGCCATCGTCACCGTGGCCGATGACGGGGGATCATCAGGAAGACTCAGACGCGATGTGGGCATCTTGCCACCGGGGGACTTTCGTAACTGCATCGCTGCCCTGGCCAATGACGAAGCTTTGGTGACCCGACTCTTTCAGTACAGATTCGCAGGTGGCAGAGATCTGAGCGGGCACAGTTTCGGGAATCTGTTCATTACCGCGATGGCGGGCATCACTGGATCGTTTGAGTCAGCCCTGCGGGAGTCCAGTCAGGTTCTTGCGGTACAGGGACAGGTCTTGCCCAGCACGCTCGAGACGGTAGCACTATGCGCCGATATCAGCACGGATGGCAGTGGTATTGCCCAAGTCTGCGGCGAGTCTGCGATCCCCAGAACTCACGGTCGGATCCTGCGAGTGACGCTACGTCCGGAAAAGCCAAGTGCATATCCGGGCGCCATCCAGGCCATATTGGCGGCGGACCTGGTCGTCATCGGGCCGGGCAGCCTCTACACGAGCATCCTGCCCAACCTGTTGGTACCGCAGATTCTGGAAGCGCTCAAGGCGACGCAGGCAATCCGTGTCTTTGTATGCAATGTGGCAACGGAGCCTGGCGAAACCGATGGATATACCGCCCAGGCGCACATCCAAGCTCTGGAGCGCCACGTAGGCGGTGGGGTGGTCGACAGGATCCTGGTCAATGCGCACTTGCCGAAAGGCGCGCCGATCGTCGAGGATACGACATGTGAGTGGGTCAGGCCTGAGGGAATTGTGTCTGACGATCCGCGTGTGGTAGCGGCCCATCTGACAAATGATGAATGTGATGGTTATCACGACAGCGATCGATTGGCCGAGACGCTGATTGGGCTCTTGAGGACTTGATTGGAGATGTGCGATTGGTGACTAGACTGGCTTAGCGCCAGAGCGCTTAGTCATCAATCTTGGGTCTCCAAACAACAGCTCAACCTTAAGACACGAAGGAGTGACTATGGCTACAAAGATTGGGATTAACGGATTTGGACGCATTGGACGGCTGGTGCTGCGCACGATTCTGGAGCGCCATCCGGACGAGCTGGAAGTGGTGGGGGTCAATGACCTCTTCAACACCAAGACCAACGCCCACCTATTCAAGCACGACTCGACCTATGGCGACTTCAAGGGTGAGGTGTCTCACACTGCCGACAGCATCATTGTCGATGGCAAGACGATCAAGGCTTTCGCCATCCGCAATCCCGAGGAGCTTCCCTGGGCCGAGTTGGGCGTCGACATCGTCATTGAGGCGACGGGTATCTTTCGTGACCGTGAGGGTGCTGGCAAGCACCTCAAGGCAGGCGCCAAGAAGGTGATCATCACCGCTCCGTCGAAGGGTGAGGACATCACCGTCGTCATCGGTGTGAATGAGCAGAACTACGATCCCGCCAACCATCACATCATCTCCAACGCCTCCTGCACCACCAACTGCTTGGCCCCCGTGGCCAAGGTCCTGCAGGACAGCTTCGGCATCGCCCGGGGCCTGATGACGACGATCCACTCCTACACCAATGACCAGGTCACGCTGGATCAGGGGCATAAGGATCTGCGCCGCGCGCGTGCTGCGGCCCAAAGCATCATCCCCACCACCACAGGTGCCGCCCAAGCCGTCTCGCTGGTCATTCCGGAGCTCAAGGGCGTTTTCACCGGTTTCGCCATGCGCGTGCCCACGCCCACTGTCTCCGTTGTTGATCTCACGGTTGAGTTGAAGAAGGATGCCACCGTTGAGGCCATCAACGCGGCAATGAAGAGCGCCGCCGAGGGCGAGCTGAAGGATATCCTCGGCTACACCGAAGAGGAGCTGGTCTCATCCGACTTCAAGGGCGATGAGCGCTCTTCTATCTTCGACTCCGAGTTGACCATGATGATGGGACCGCGGTTCGCCAAGGTCGTTTCCTGGTATGACAACGAGTGGGGTTACTCCTGCCGGGTCGCGGACCTTGCCGCGATCGTCGCCAGCAAGCTGTAGGGGCAACGCTGCCCTAGACTAGTCAGGAAGGGATAAGGAATAGCTCCTTATCCCTTTTCTCTATACCCAGGGAGGTCCTATGACTAAGAAGACTGTGCGTGACATCAATCTGAAGGGCAAGCGCGTGCTGATGCGTGTCGACTTCAACGTTCCCGTAGAGGACAAGGTTGTCAAGGATGACACCCGCATCGCCGCAGCGTTGCCAACCATCCAGTACGTCCTGGAGCAGGGTGCATCCGTGATTCTGATGTCGCACTTTGGGCGCCCCAAGGATGGCCCGGATCCCAAGTACAGCCTGAAGCCCGTTGCTGTACGCCTATCGGAGCTTCTCGGGAAACCGGTCAAGATGGCGCCCGATGTCGTCGGTGAAGAGGTAGAGGCCATGGCCAAAGCTCTCCAGCCAGGCGACGTCATGCTCTTGGAGAACACACGCTTCTACCCCGGAGAGACCAAGAACGCTCCCGATTTTGTGGACAAGCTGGCGGTCCTCGGTGATGTCTATGTCAACGACGCGTTTGGTTCTGCCCACCGGGCGCACGCCAGCACCGTGGGTGTGGCTGAAAGGATGCCTGCCGTCGGCGGGTTCCTCATCGAGAAGGAGATCACTTTCCTCGGCAAGGCCACGGGTGATGCAGAGCGCCCCTACGTCGTGATCCTGGGCGGCGCCAAGGTGTCCGACAAGATCCTCGTCATTGAGAATATGCTCGTCAAAGCTGACACGATCCTCATTGGCGGTGGAATGGCCAACACCTTCCTCAAGGCCCAGGGCCTGGAGATGGGTGACTCGCTGGTCGAGGATGACGTCCTGGATACGGCCAAGGCCTTGATGGCCAAGGCTGGAGGGAAACTGGTACTTCCTGTGGACGCCGTGGTCGCCAACGCCTTCGACAACGACGCTGACCAGAAAATCGTCGATGTAGCCGCCGTCAGCCCCGGGTGGCGTATCCTGGACATTGGACCGAAGACCGTTGAGCTCTTCAAGAGCAAATTGGCAGATGCCAAGACGGTCGTCTGGAACGGCCCGATGGGCGTCTTTGAGATGCAGAACTTCGCCAAGGGAACCTTTGCCGTTGCCGAGGCGCTGGCGGCGCTCGATGCAGTAACGGTCATCGGCGGCGGTGACTCAGCATCGGCGGTGAATCAAGCCGGTGTTGCTGACAAGGTGAGTCACGTATCGACGGGCGGTGGTGCCAGCCTCGAGTTCCTCGAGGGTAAGGTCCTGCCCGGCGTCGCCGCGCTCAACGATATGTAGGTCGTGGCTGCACTCTCCGGAAACGATCGCCGGAGAGCTAGTCGATGACTATAGCGCCGGGCACTGGAGATTCCAGTGCCCGGCCTGTGAAAGGAGATAAGGATGCGCAAACCGTTTATCGCGGGTAACTGGAAGATGCACAAGACCGTCGTTGAGGCGGTTGATCTCGCTGTGGCGCTCAAAGCCGCCCTCGTCGATATGTCAACCATGGACCTGGCCGTCTGCCCAACGGCAACAGCCTTGGAAGCCGTGAGCCACGTCCTGACCAATACGAATATCGGCGTCGGTGCACAGAATATGTACTGGGAAGATAGCGGGGCCTTCACGGGTGAGATCTCGCCGCTCATGGTGAAGGAGTTGGCCAAGTATGTGATTATCGGCCACTCAGAGCGACGCCAATACTTCGGCGAGACCGATACCACGGTGAACCTCAAGCTCAAGGCCGCCCTCCGCCACGGACTGATCCCCATCGTATGCATCGGCGAGAGCCTTGCCCAGAACGAGGCGGGTGAAACCGTTCCCTTTGTCGGGAATCAGATCCGGGGTGCCTTTGCCGAGATCAGTCAGCAAGATGCGTGCAAAGTCGTGTTAGCTTACGAACCCATCTGGGCCATTGGCACCGGTCGCACAGCGATGCCCGAGGATGCCGATCGCATCATCCGCGAGGCCATTCGCGACGTTCTCCGCGACCTCTATGACGAGGCAACGGCGCAGACGATCCGTGTGCAGTACGGTGGAAGTGTCAAACCAGGCAACATGGCAGACTTCATCGTGATGCCGGAGATCGATGGCGCCCTGGTCGGCGGCGCAAGCCTGAAGGTGGACGACTTCGCCGGCATCGTCAAGGCTGCAGTTCAGGCTTTGAAAGACTAGGCGGCCATCATGCCCAACACGGCCGAAATGCGTAGCACTTTGCAGCGCGCTGAGGCAGAACTGCGGCAGAACATTCTCCCTTTCTGGATCAACCATACCGTCGACCGCGAACGCGGCGGGTTCTACGGCGAGATCACCAACGATCTGGTCATCCGCAAAGATGCGCCACGAGGTGCCCTGCTGACGTCGCGGATCCTGTGGACCTATTCTGCCGCTTACCGGCGCTACCAGAACCCTGCCTATCTGACGATGGCCGACTGGGCCTTCGAGGATCTGATTCAGCGATTCTGGGATGAAACGTACGGCGGGCTCTTCTGGATGGTTGGTGTCGACGGGACCCTACTCCGTCCTGGCAAGCAAATCTACGGACAGGCCTTTGGCATCTACGCGCTGGCCGAGTACTACGCAGCGACCGGACGCGAGGAACCACTGCAGCGAGCGCAAGCGATCTTCCAGGCAATGGAAGAGCATAGTTACGACCCGGTACATCGAGGATACTACGAGGCCTTCGCCCGCGACTGGGGTGCGGTCGCTGACATGCGCCTGAGTGCCGTCGACTTGAACGAGATGAAGTCGATGAACACGCATCTCCACGTAATGGAGGCTTTCACGAACCTACTGCGCGTTTGGCCCGACGCACTCCTGCGCACCAGACAGGCGGAGCTCATCGATGTGATGATGACCCACATCGTCAATCCTGAGACCGCCCAGATGACGCTCTTCTTCAGCGAGGCCTGGGAAGCACGATCGCACGACGTCTCTTACGGGCACGACATTGAGGCCAGTTGGTTACTGGTTGAGTCAACCGAGGTCCTGGGCGATCCAGCCCTGGACGCAAGGGCGAAGGAGCTCTCCGTGAGGATGGCACGTGCGGTCTATGAGCAGGGCCTCGATCCCGATGGGGGCATCGTCTACGAGCGAGGTCCTGAAGGGTTGACCGATTCCACCAAACAGTGGTGGCCACAGGCTGAAGCGGCTGTGGGGTTCCTCAATGCGTACCAGCTCAGTGGCTCTGCTCCCTTCCTGGAAGCCGCCCTGGGGAGTTGGGCCTTTATCGAGACCCACCTCGTGGACCGCGAGTATGGGGAGTGGCTGCGGTACGTCGAGCGTGACCTCACCCGTCCCCAAGGCTCAGGTGAGAACAACGCCAAGGTCAGTTTCTGGAAGTGCCCGTATCACAACGGACGGGCATGCATGGAGTTGACCGCGAGGCTACACAAGCTCATCGAGGCGTCCTGATACGTCGCCTCTGGAGACAGGGGCGAGGCCATGGCTTCGCCCCTGTCTTTTTCACTCGCCTGCCTGATCCTCAGGATGAGACGGAGTCTTCGAGACGTAGTCAGAGGGATGAATCTCAGCGTCGTACGACTCGGGCTTAGCCAGGTCCTTGGCACTCACAAACCCAGGGCGTCGATACGCTGCTATCTCGAAGTCGTGATCCATCTTGATCGCATCGAACGGGCAGAACTCGGCGCAGAACCCGCACGACATACACAGACTGACGTCAAGGTAGTAGGAGACAGGATAGCGACGCGGACGCCCGGTCTCAGGCTCCTTGGCACGCTCAATCCAGATGCACTGCACTGGGCAGATCTGTGCGCAAATCCCACATGCAGTGCAACGAAGCTGCGACGTCTTCGCATCGATGACGAAGAAGGGCAAGTTGCGGTAGTGTTCGGGGAGATCGCGGCGCTCATTGGGGTACTGGATCGTGAAGACGCCCCGCGAAGGCGCCATCTGCTCGCCCGTTATGCGGCCCTTCCTGGCACCGCCCAACCAATCCCTGAAATCCTCTACGTAGGTCATGACGAAGTGATACAGTGTCATTCCCAGCGTCTTGATGATACCCCACCCGTACATTAGCGATCGACCTCCCCCATCGTGAGATCGATACTTCCCAAGATGGAGACTACGTCCGCGATCTTGACGCCTCGTGTCAGTGCGCTGAGGGGTGTCAGGTTGAGCAACGAGGTCGCGCGGATGTGATAGCGATAGGGATTGGCACCGCCATCGGACACAAGGTAAAACCCCAGCTCGCCCTTGGGTGCCTCGATGCGCGCATAGGTCTCGCCAGGCGGGATGAGCATCTTGGGGGAGAGCCGGTGGGACTGGATCGGGCCTTCTGGAACGACATCCAGTGCCTGTTCGAGTATCTTGAGACTCTCCCACACCTCATCGAAGCGCAGTGCAACGCGATCGAAGGCATCGCCGTGCTCGCGCGTGACAACGTCGAAGTCAAACCGATCATAGATGCCGTAGGGTTCCGCCCGCCGAACGTCGTAGGGAACGCCGCACGCACGCAATACCGGTCCGCTCACACCACTGGCAACCGCATTCTGCGCCGACAGCACGCCCACGTCGACACTCCTTGCCCGCACGATCTCGTTGTCAAGCAGGAATGACTGCATCTGTCTGACCTTCTTGGGCAGACGCTCGTGGACCAATGCTTTCGCCTGATCGATCCATCCGGAAGGTAAGTCGCGAGCGACGCCGCCCGGACGCATGTAGTTGAACATCATCCGTCCACCGGCAGCCGCCTCAAAGAGGTCGAGCACCAGCTCGCGCTCTTCCAGCGCATACAGCGAACCCGTGAAGTACATCCCGATCTCGTTGCTGAAGAACCCCGCCGCCAGCGCGTGGTTGACGACCCTCGAGAACTCGGCCATGATGATGCGAATGACCTCGGCGCGTTCGGGCACCTCCCACCCCAGCAACTTCTCCATGGCCAGGCAGTAGGCAAGGTTGTTGGTCATCCCGTTGATGTAATCCAGGCGATCCGTATAGGGGATGTTCTGGAGCCACGTGTTGCGCTCGCCGATCTTCTCGTGGCACCGATGCAGATAGCCAAAGACAGGCTCGAGGTGTCGCACCGTCTCTCCATCCAGCCGCACAGCCATCCGGAAGACACCGTGCGTGCTGGGATGATGAGGCCCCATGTTGAGAATCATCTCCTCAGTCTTAAGCGGTTTGTCTGTATCCCGATCGGCTGACAACATGCGGGCGTAGAGCAAGGCGTCTGCCTCGCCAAAGTCCTCCTCCGTCTGTGCAGGGCGGTCCGTGAACTCCTGGCTGTAGCGAATGTTCGCGTGATAGGGTGTGCGCTCCTCAGCATAGAGCGGACTTCCGCCATCGGGGAAGCGGCTACGGAACGGCTTATGTTCTTCCTCGTAATACGCTTCCCGCCAGTCCTTACGCAGTGGATAGCCATCGAACCCTTCCCACATCAGGAGCCTGCGCAGGTCCGGATGCCCCTCGAAACGCACACCAAACATATCATAGACCTCGCGCTCCTGCAGGTTTGCAGAGGGGAACTCCTGCGTCACCGAGGGCAGGACTGCGCCATCACGCGTCGTATGAACGTGAAGGACGACGTATCCACCCCCCTCAAGCCGGAACAGGTGGTAGACCACGTCGATGTGAGGCTGAAGCTGACCAATTGCCTCTGGATAGTCCGCTGCAGTGAGGCTGGAGAGCATCACATAACCCAACGCGTCGCGCAGGAAGCACAGGACAGGGATCAGATGGCGGGAGTGAACCAGCACCCCTTCATAGCGCGGGCGATTTTGCAGGACGGAACGCGACACCGAATGCGTCATCCGATGCTCGCCGCCCTGCGGATAGGCTGCCGTATCACCCCGCTCCGGCGGTTGTGCGGGATGGAGTACTCCCGGGAAGTGCGCGTTTAGTTCCTGCCAGACCTCTGCCGGCATATCGTTGATCATCTCAACCATCGCTAGCCATTCTCCTTGCGAGGTCCGGCGAGGTCTTCCAGATCTCGCCAGTTGACAAGATCCGGGCCCAGCGTGGGCTCCGGAATTCCCTTGTCCTCTCCCTCCTGGAAGGCCCGGATGTCGCGGATCGATTCGTGGTCGAAGCGCGCGTGGAGCGTGAGAATGCCGTGCAGCAGTGCCTCGGGCCGCGGCGGGCATCCGGGGATGTACACATCTACCGGAATCAGGCGGTCAACACCCGAGACGACGTTATAGCCCTCTTTGAACGGGCCGCCGGAGATCGCACAGGCCCCCATCGCAATCACGTACTTCGGTTCAGCCATCTGGTTGTAAAGACGCACGAGCAACGGCGCCATCTTCTTTGTCACCGTGCCATTGATGATCAGAAGGTCTGCCTGACGGGGGCTGGCGCGCATGATCTCCATGCCAAATCGCGCGGTATCGTAGCGCGATGCAGCAGTGGCGATCATCTCAAAGGCGCAACAGGCGAGCCCGAAGAGCATTGGCCACAACGACCGTTTGCGGGCCCATGCATAGACCTGATCAAGCGTGGTGAGTTTGACCGAGGACTGGAGTTCAGGAGGGACCTCGGGCAACCAACTTACTGCGTCCGTTCGAGATTGTCTCGACACAGAACGACCTCCCAGAAACACACTCAAAATAGCAAGGGGCGAGACAGCTCTCGCCCCTCCGTTGGGGAAGGCGGGACTTGAACCCGCACGCCTCGCGGCACATGATCCTAAGTCATGCTCGTCTGCCTATTCCGACACTTCCCCCTGCACAGATGATTATACCGCCGATCGCACCTTGAGCAAGAAGCCATGACGCCCCTAGGGCTTCATGATCTCCTTGAGCGCGTCATACGCAGGGCGTGGCGCGGCCCCTTCCCATACGCCGATGTCGACGTCACGGCCCCACCAGAACGGATCGGCGATCGCCCACCAGAACTCCTCGTTCTCCGGCGTCCATTGGGGATCAGGCATGTTCCAGACGAACATCGGGCCAATCCATGGAGACCAGTTCCGCTGTGCGTAGGCAAATGCACGCACGAGGTAATCGGCCTGCTCCTCAGGAGTCACCGCAAACCAGGCATAGTCCGGATGATCAGGACTGTTGGCCGTGTGCCAGCCAAACTCGAGGACCGCGACTTGCTTGTGGCTGTCGCCATAGCGTTCCATCACAGCACGCATCTCCTCGACATGCCGGAAGCAAAAGAACGAATGGCCACCGTAAGGATTGGCGGGATCGGCAGCTTCCTGCGGCGGAGTCTCGGGTGGTGCCTTGTAGCCGGGGGCGTTGAGCCCCAGGAGGTCGTAGTAAGGCGAGGCGCCGACCTCATACATCTGCGTGAGGTAATCCAGGTCAGGAATCGCCTCGGGCGGCGCTGACCCGGTTGGAGCAAGCCCAGCTGTGATAACCAGCGCCTCAGGGTCCGCGTGTTTGATGGCGACGTAGCACGTTCTCAGCAGGGCCACGTACCCTGCCGGGTCGGGGACGTGACCACCCCACTCGCGGGCGAGGTTGGGTTCGTTCCAGATCTGATAGCCGGCGACCCGGCCCTTGTAGCGCGTCGCCAGCACGGAACAGAAGTCGTCGAAGGCGTCCAACGCCACAGGCATAGGGGCCGAGCCATCCTCCGGCACGGCCGGAATCGCCCAGAGGGGAGGATGATCAATGCGCAGGACGAGCTTGATCCCGTATCTCTCGGCTTGCTCTACGATGAGATCGGCAGATCGCCACTCATAGCGCCCAGGGCCTGCGCCCTCCACATCCAACCAGGCAATGCGCTGCTTGGCCCACGCGAAGCCGGCATCCTGAACCAGTGGCCAATCGCGTCGCACCGCAGCCCACTCATCCCACCAGAGGTGAATGTTGACACCATAGGCAGGAGAGTCAACGCGCGCCGGAACCGGCCAGGGCGTCGGTCCGGACGTCGGCGTAGGGTTGGGCCGGAGCCTTCCGGGGAGGCAGCCCCAGGAGCCTCCCAGAAGCACCAGCAGCAGAGAGATGGTGGCGATCGCGGGAAGCACCAGGGATCTGCGAGGTCTTTCGGCGGACATCATCGTGTAGCGTTGCATCTGATCAATAGAGCAAGGCGGAGGCAGCTCCGCCTTCGCTGTGCCCCGGGCGATGGTGGCGTAGCGAGGCGCACCCAACTCCGGGCTCAGATCACAACCGGATCAAGGGACCTTCGGCATCTCGCCGATAGCGCCATAGGCGGGGCGAGCAGCCCCCTTGAGGTCGAGAATGCTGTAAGGCGTATTCGGATCCAGTGCCCCGATGCCACCCTTGTAGGAATAGTCGAGGTTCCAGAGGAAGGCAAGGTGAACGATGCCCCATTTGCGCATCAGCTGGAACGCCTCGACATCCCACTGGGCCTGCTCCTCAAGGGTGTTGTCGAGCGCGAACTCGAAGCCTGGCGGTGTCCCGTCAAAGCCCTCCGAGCTTGCCCAACCGAACTCGGTCACGCAGAGCGGCGTGTCCCGCTGGGCCGCCTTGATCATCTCGTGATAGCCCCATAGCGTGCTCTTGAATGACCAAGAATGGTGCGGCGAGTCAAAGGGGCCACGGTAGGTCGCGGTCGGGTCGTCGAACCCCTCATCCCAAGCGACATCTGGCGGTACGTTATAGCCATTGTGGTGCGCGCCGACGCAGTCTGCATAGTTGAGGAATCCGGCATCGATCATCTGCTGGAAGTAGGCGAAATCATCCACCACCGTGTACCGCTCGGGGTTCTGCGAATCGGTCGCCACGACACCAGTCGGGGAAAGGGCACCACTGATCACAAGGATACTTGGGTCGCGGCTTTTGATCGCCTGGTAGGTAAGGCGCAGCATCTCGACGTAGCGCTCAGCCTTCACACCTTCTTCGGTATCCCACTCGCGGTCAAGGTTCTGTTCATTCCACACTTCGATAGCGTGGATCTTGCCCTTGTACCGGTCGACCAGCTCGCCCACGAAGCTGACATACAGCGATAGGTCATCTGGCGGGGCGGCCTCAGGATTGGTATCAAAATACGTACGCGACCATGCCGGCGACCCCACGACGCTCATCATCACCTTGAGGCCACGCTCGTTGGCAAACAGGACCATCGCATCGTAGCCGCTCCAGTCCATCTGACCAGGGCCGGCGGAGAAGTGGTCCCAACGCACCTGTTGCTTGACCCACGAGAGTCCCAACTGACTCTTTATCTGGTCCATCGTGTAATCGGGCATCCCGATACCATGGGCGGCGATCCCGTAGCCAAAGTCGCCCCACGGAAGTACCGGCAAGTCACCGGTATTCGCGGCCTGAGGCGTCGGAGTGGGCAATACGATCTGCCCCGCCTGCGTCGGCGTGGCAACAGGCTCCGTCGAACCGGGGTCCTGAGCGCCACCCGGAGCAAAGGGGTTCGCCGACGTGGGCATCGCTGTGGGCGCGGTTTCCGCAGATTCGCCGCGCCGCCCCGGAAGATCGATGGCGCCAAACGCACACGCCAGGCCCAAGCCCATCAAGACGATCCACACGATGCCAGCCATAGCCAGCGAGCGCCCCGAGATCCTCGCGAAGAAGTCCCGAACATGCTGCAAAAACGGATTACCCATCAAACCTCCATCGACCTATCCGGCACCAGAAGCGCTGCCGGCAATCACCCCCAACCAAGATGCCGTGACGACCGCCGGGAGTGAGCGCGCGGCTGACCTGACGATGTATCCCCCGCCGCGTCTGCCTCCGGGACTGCTCCGGCCGGCTGGGTGTGAGCCCCGTCCGCGTCGTGATCAGCAGGTGGGCCCACAGCGCCAATACGATTGTCCACTTGCTTCGACAGCACCATGGCTGCTGCCAGGTCCGTTGCTTCCGCCCCTTCAGCCGCCCGGGAAAGATCCTCCACAAGGTCAGCCAGGTCAGCGTCGGTGGCCCCATCGATGCGCCGCTCGATCAACTCGCGGTAAGCCCGGCTCCCGTAGAGTCCCGAACTATCCTCGAGACGGCCCGACGATTTCAGGAACTCGGCCATCGCCTGCGGATCCTCGTGGTTCACAGCCGCAGCATCCTCTTTGAGGGCACTGTGGTGATGTGCCTCTCCCCGCACGACGCGCGCAGCCGAGATGAGCTTCTCCACCTGCCGGTTGCCACAGCGAGGACAGGCAGGCGGCGTCTCCTCGATGCGCCGCGCCAGGTGACTGAACCGCCCCTGGCAGACCGCGCAGTAATACTCATAGATCGGCACGCACACATCCTCAAGGTGTAGCGGCAACGTAGGCTCCCAACCCGTTGGATGAGAGCCTACGCCGTCGAAAGGTGGAGCGAAGTATAC
>JAXDDP010000225.1:0-20166 GCA_034676785.1 Anaerolineae bacterium
GAATCGCTCGGAAGCGACCCGCTTCCGAGCGGCCCGCTCATCCCGCGTAGGGCGAACGCCCCATTCGGGGTGCAGGCTTTCCAGTTCGCCCATCTGCGAGTGTTCATCGTAGGGCGGGCCGTCGCTGTTTTGTGCGTCGACCCGCCCTAACCGCCGAGAGGCGTGCGGAGACTAGAGCTCGTTCAACTGATGTCTGGGGTTCGTAGTAACGATTTCAGTTGTTCCGGTGCCTGAGCCGGCGCGCCCAGCAGACTGGGCGGCAGCAGAACCGCTGAAGCGGTTACTACGAACGAACTTAACTGAGCACCAGGTGCGACTTCAGCCGTTCTGATGATTGCAGGAGGCAGGTGCGTGTTGGATTTCGTGAGCGCTGCTGACTATGGCACCGTTGGTGACGGTGTGATCGATGACACGGAGTCTCTGCAGGCCGCGCTTGACGCGACCGGGGCCAGTACCCGGCCAATCTGCTACCTGCCCGCAGGGAAATACCGCATCGCCGGAGCCCTGATCGTGCCTCCCGGTGTGACCCTGCGTGGCGCCGCGGGCGGTGTACCCCACTCCGAGCACCCCATCGGCACCGTGTTGATGGCCTATGGCGGACGCGGTGATCCCGAGGGCGACCCCTTGATCACGTTGAAGCCCAATGCGACCGTCAGCAATCTGATCATTCACTACCCCGAGCAGTCGATCCCGGACGTCGTCCCCTACCCTTGGAGCATCCGAGTGGACGGCGAACTGTGCCAGATCACGGATGTGACGCTCACCAATCCCTATCAGGGACTGGATCTGGGGACCTGTTGGAACGAGTTGCACACTGTACGCAATGTGTTTGCCTGCCCGTTGGCGATTGGTGTGTTCATCGATCGCTGCACGGACATCGGGCGACTCGAGAACGTGCACTTCAACCCCAACTTCTGGACGCGAATGGCGCCCGAATTGGGACAGTGCCCCAATACTGCGGCGATCAAGCCCTATCTCGAGCAGAACCTCATCGGCTTCAAGATTGGTAAGACGGACTGGGAGTACATCACCAACAGCTTCGTCATCTTCCCGAAGATTGGGTTCCACTTCGATGACTTCGGGCATGGTCCGGGCAATGCGGTGATCACGCAGTCGGGGAGCGATATCTGCCCCGTCGCCGTCCGCGTGGATCGGACGCAGCCGCACGCGGGCGTTCAGTTCGTCAACGGGCAGTTTATGGCGACGATCGAGGTTGCGGAGGCCAATGAAGGGCCGGTCAAGTTCACCAACTGCGGGTTCTGGGGCACAGGTGAGACGCGCTCGCACGTCCTCAAGCACGGCCCCAGCACACTGACCTTGAACGGGTGCCATTTCACCCGTTGGGATTTTGATGGGACGGGGGCACCTTGCGTGGTTGCGGATGGCGGCAGGCTAATCGTCAATGGATGTGACTTCGCGGATGCCGGCAAGGCCCAGGTTGTCCTGGAACCGGGATTGGTGGCGGCCTCCATCGTTGGCAATTGCTTCCGGGGGGCCTCTGGGGTCACGGACCACAGCTCAGCGGACGTGCAATTGGGACTCAACACGATAGAGTGATACAATGCACATGCCCTTTGGAAGGGTGCCAGTAAGGGCGTATGTTGACCGGAACCGGTCCAAAGGGGTGGTGTTTTTGGCGTTGTATGGATTTCAGAGATGAAGTCTGCAGGAAGATTCCCAACATATCACTAGGAGGATAGTATGACCAAGAAGTTTCGGGTTGCGATCATCGGGACGGGCATGATTGGTAGCACCGCCCACGCGCCGGCGTACAAGGCTGCGGCGAAGGATGTCGAGATCGTCGCCACTGCCGATATTCTGCCCGACCGGGCAAAGCAGGTGGCTGCCGGTTTTGACGTCCCGGCCTGGTACGGCGATTGGGAGAAGATGCTGGCTGAGGTTCAGCCCGATATCGTCTCCGTCTGCACGCCCAACTGCTATCACAAGCCGATCACGATCGCTGCGCTGAAGGCCGGAGCGCACGTGCTCTGCGAGAAGCCCATCGCCCCTGGCTACAAGGACGCCAAGGAGATGTTTGACACCGCCGAGGCCGTCGGTCGTGAGCTCTTCATCACGCAGACCGCGCGCTTCAACGGGGCTTCCTTTGCCGCAAAGTCGTACGCAGAGAAGGGTCTGTTGGGCGATATGTACTACGCCGAGACCGCGACCATCCGCCGTCGCGGCATCCCCAAGTGGGGCGTGTTCCATATCAAGGAGCACAATGCCGGTGGTCCCGTCTACGACATCGGCGTTCACGCTCTGGATATGCTGATCTGGGTGATGGGGAACCCGAAGATCACGGCAGTCAGCGGTCAGACCGTCCTGAAGTTCGGTAACAAGGACGAGCACCTGACCACGTCGCTGTCCGACAGCGGTGCCTACGAGGGACTGCTCATCGAGCCGCGCCCCTACGACTACCGCGAGTTCGACGTCGAGGACTTCGCCTCCGGGTATATGCGCCTCGAAAACGGCGGCTCCCTGGTACTGCGCACCTCCTGGGCTGCGAACGTCCAGCAGGACGCCGGCAGCACCTTCATCCTGGGCACCGAGGGCGGCCTGATGTTCAACCCGCTGCGCTACATCGCCAACCAGGGTGACTACATGGCCGATACCATCCCGCAGGTCCCGACGGGCCCTGGCGGCGGTTTCTCGGGCCATCGCCTGTACGTGGAGCACGTGATCCGTGTCCTCCGTGGTCAGGAAGAGAAGATCGTGAAGCGCGAGCAGGTGCTCAACGTCATCCGCGGTCTGGATGCGCTCTACGCCTCCGCTGAGCTCGGGCACGAAGTCAAGGTCGCCGCAGACTAGGCGTCAAGCCGGTAAGTGACTGGGGATTAGGGATCGGGGCACGGGGCAGGAGGGCGGACGCCCTCCCTGTCCCCGATTCCCGGTCACTAATCCCCGGTTCTATTAGAAAAGGAGAACAACATCGATGAAAAAGTACCGAGTGGGCATCATCGGGTTTGGGCACATGCACATCAACAACGTGGCCGCACTCTTTGCCAAGCACCCCCAGGTGGAGATGGCTGCGTGCGCGGACACGGTTCCGGTCAAGCCGGAGATCAAGATGGCGCCCTATACCCGGGCGTGGAACAAGAATTTCGCTCTCACCGAGTTGGGCGTAGCCAAGGCCTACGATACCTATCAGGAGATGCTCGACAAGGAGCAGCTCGACATCGTCATCGTCACGTCGGAGAACGCTCGCCACGCAGAGATCGTCGAGGTGTGCGCAAAGGCCGGTGCGAATGTCTGCATTGAGAAGCCAATGGCCGGGACGCTCTCGGACGCGCTGCGCATGGCGCGGGCCTGTGAGGCCGCCGGCACGACGCTGATCGTGAACTGGCCCCTGACGTGGTCTCCGGCTGCTCGCAAGGCCAAGGAGCTCATTGACGAGGGTGTCATCGGTCGTGTGCTCGAGGTCAAGTGGCGCGCGGGACACACCGGGCCGTTGGGTCCATCGGCTGCTCACGCAGGTGTTACCGAGGTCGTCGAGGGGATGACCGGGCCGGAGCGCGCCGCGACGTGGTGGCACCAGGCCGCAGCGCACGGTGGTGCGATGCTCGACTTCTGCTGCTATGGCGCGATGATCTCCTACTACTACATCGGCGAGCGTGCGGTTGCAGCCATGGGGATGAAGGCCAACCTCAATAGCCACTGGGGCGATGCTGAGGACAACGGTGTGATCGTCGTGCGGTTCCCCGAGGCAATGGCGTTGCTCGAGGCGACGTGGACAACCTTCGACCACGGCGTGCCGACGGGGCCGATCGTCTACGGCACCACGGGAACGCTGGTCGTCGACCAGCGTGACGGCCGGCCGGTCGTGCGATTGGAGCGCGGTCACGGCAACTCCACGATCTACGAGGCGGGTGACCTGCCCGAGGGCCGGCAGGACGTGGCCCAGGAATATGTGCACCACCTCGAGACTGGCGAGCCGCTCCATCCTTCGCTGGGCCTCTGGTTCAACGTCGATGTGATGGCCATCCTCGACGCGGGCGTTCGCTCCGCGGCAAGCGGCAAGCTTGAGACTGTAGACAACGCCACCTGGCGGATTGGGTAGCTTCACTACTGGAGGAACGTTCAAACGCTCTGCGTTTGAACGTTCCTCACTCTGTCCTTATTTGGAGGCCTTATGCGCAAACACGACCGCTCTGAGGAACATACCACCTTTCAGGAAGCCAGCCCCTATTTCCCCGAGACCGATAGCCGTGCCGATGTGGCCATCGTCTATGGGTTGAACCCCACGTTTGAGGAGCGCGTCGCGCGGTGGCGCGAGGCCGGATATCGCATCCACGTCATGACGGGCGTGGCCTGGGGTAGCTACCAGGACTACGTGCGCGGCGAGTGGGATGGGAAGCAGCACTATGATGATGCCCAGGCGGCTGCGGGCGGGTTCAAGCTCGAGCACGGCCTGTCCCAGGGGCACGACTGCTTCTATATGATGCCCAGCAAGACCTATGCTCGCTATCTTAGCGAGGGCTTGCACCGTGTCGTCGATGCCGGGGCCCTGGCGATTCACCTGGAGGAGCCCGAGTTCTGGGTTCGCGGCGGGTATGGAGAGGGCTTTCAACGGGAATGGGCCGAGTTCTACGGGGAACCCTGGCAGGATCCTGCCTCCTCGCCCGATGCGCAGTACCGCGCCTCCAAGCTGAAGCAATATCTGTACACGCGGGCGTTGGACTTCCTGTTTCACGACCTCAAAGTCTATGCGGCAGAAAAGGGTGTGGCGGGCTTCAAGTGCTACGTGCCCACGCATAGCTTGGTCAACTACGCCCACTGGCGCATCGTGAGTCCGGAAAGCCAGCTCCTGACCATCCCCGACTGCGATGGCCTGATTGCCCAGGTCTGGACAGGCACATCACGCACGCCCACCGTCTACGGCGGTGTCCCGCGCCAGCGGACTTTCGAGGCGGGCTACTGTGAGTACGCTGCCTGTACCGCCATTGTGCGCGGCACGGACAAGCGGGTCTGGATGCTGGCCGACCCGATTGAGGATAACCCGACCTACTGCTGGGAAGACTATCGCGTCAACTGGGAGTGCACGGTGACCGGTTCTCTGTTGGTTTCCGGCAGTGTGGACTTCGAGATTATGCCGTGGCCACGCCGGGTCTTTATGGGCAGTTATCCGACCCACAACTTGATGGCAGATCCGCTCCTGCCGATGATGGATGACTACTTGACCCGTCTGAAGGCTGCCGCTGAGGCTGAAAAGCAGGGGGTCGACGACAGCCAGCAGTCTGAAGAGAGCCAGATGCGCCGCCGCTATCGCTGGATGGGACGCGATCCTGAGGAGGTGTGCGCCGATACACAGCGTGCCTTCGATCTGTTCCTTTCCTTCTATGCCGAGAAGGGGCAGGAGAGCCGCCGCGAGACGTTGGGGTTTGCGAATCTGGCGACGGATTCCAACGAGCTCCGATTCGGCGACATCCGCGCGACGGCCAATGGCCTCTACCGCGAGCTGGCGACGTGGGAAGATCAGGCGGACGCCCAGCGCATTCGAGATGCGTTGGCCCGATTTATGCACCGCCCTACGGATGACCTGGCGACGATCCCGGAGTCCTACAGCACAGAGCTGCAGGTGGTCTTTAATGCGCTGCGCGATATGGACTGGCCCGGAGAGGTGACGTACCTTCATGGGGTGACCGGCATCGGTCTGGGCATCGCGGATTCGCTGATGTTCCAGCGAGGTGATCCTGAACCGAGCGATCCCGATATGTCATCGCTGTATGGGTTGGCGATGCCACTGGTGAAGCACGGCGTCGCGTTGGACATGGTTCAGCTCGAGCGCGCCGGTGATCCGGGGTACCTGGATAACGTGCGCGTTCTGTTGCTGACCTACGAGGGTCAGAAGCCTCTGGCGGCTGCCGTCCACGACGCGTTGGCTGCCTGGGTGCGCAAGGGCAATGTGTTGATGCTCTATGGCACAGGCGATGCGTACAACACCGTCCGCGAATGGTGGAATCAGGATGGTGCTAGCTATGAGCGCCCGCAGGATCACCTGACGGAGCTGTTGGGCGTTGGGCGCGACCCCGCGGCGGGGAGCCATAAAGTTGGGGCGGGAACGCTCATGGTCGTTCCGGCGTCGCCGGCAGCGCTGGCGCACGATGTTGCAGGCCCGGGGCAGGTGCTCGAACAGGTTGAGGCTGCGTCCAAGGTCGTAGGCCTGCCGTGGGCAACCGGCAATCACCTCGTCCTGCGACGCGGCCCTTACGTTGTCGCTGCGGGTATGGACGAGTCGACGAGCGACGACACCCTGGCGCTGACCGGAAGCTATGTCAACCTCTACGATCCGGCCCTGCCGGTGGTCGTCGATCCGCTGATCGCGCCCGATACGCGCTGGTTGCTCTACGACCTGGCGCGTTGCCCGGATCAGGCCCAGCAGCAGACTGGGGCGTGGGTGATCGCGGCGGCGGGGCGCGTCGAGGACGAAGTCGCCGAGGCGACGACCCTTACCTTCACGGTTGAGGGCATGGCCAAGACGATGTGCGCGGTCCGAGTGCGCGTGCCATCTGCGCCAACGGCGGTACAGGCTGATGGCGTCGAGGTCCCTGCTGTCTGGGATGGCGCCTCGCGTACTGCGCTGCTCCGTTTCCCCAATGACCCCGCCGGGGTCAAGGTTCGGGTCAGCTGGGGCGCATAGCGAGGCCAGGAGCCTGTGTAATGATGAGGACGACCTTGCGAAGGTTTCCGGACCTTCGCAAGGTTTCTGCTGAGCCCGGGGGGACAGAAAGCCTCGCAAGGCGCCCCGATCCCGATCGGCGAAACCTTGCAAGGGTAGAGAGCCATCATCGCAAAGCTTCTGCCCGATGGGCGTGTCTGGTCCTGGTGCTGAGCATTCTTTTGGTGGCGTGTGGTGCACGGGAGGTCGTCTTGACGACAGAGAATCCAACGGCGATGGGACGGTGGTCGGAGGCCTGGGAACAGATTGCGCCTGAGCCGACCCTGCTCAAGCTGACCCACGCCTATACGATGGGGCCTTTCGACCACACCGACTATCGTGGGCTCTCTGAGACGTATGCGCCGGAGCAGGGGCCAACGCCCACATCGGCGTTTGACCCCGGCACCACTGCGACCGGCAAGGATGGCAAGCTCCTGCGGTGGCAGACGCGGGGGAGCCTGGAAGGGACGAACAGCGCCATGTTGGACCTGGGTTCGATTCTCCCTTCGCAGCCCTGGAGCGTCCTCTACGCCTATGCCGAGGTCGAGGTGGCGGAGCCGCAACTGGCGGAGTTGCGACTGGCTGGCCCTGAAGCGGTAGTAGTCTGGCTCAATGATGAAAAGGTGTACGCTCCAGCGATCCCGTGGCCCGCGAACCTTGACGACGATCGGGCCCTGGTAGGGCTGAAGGCCGGTACCAACCGGCTGCTTCTCAAGGTCATGTACACAAGCACGGCGTGGCGGCTGCAGGTGCAGGTGGCCAGCCTCGGCGACGCGAAGCCAATCGTGGCAGGGATCGAGCGCGTGGTGGCAGGTGCGCCGGATCCGACGACGCGGCTGGTGGCGCGCTACGCCCTTGTTGAGGCGATGGTGGCGATGGGCGATGAGCAACGGGCGAATCGCGCTCTGGCTGCACTGAAGGCTGATCCCATTGCGACACGGTGGGATGGGGCATGGGCCGATGCGATTATGGCACGCCATGCGACCACTGGAAGTTTCATGCCGATCCGGGATGTCGATCTTGGCTATGCGCCGGTCACGTCCGTTGCCCCGTATGAGACGTTCTGGCCTCAGTCTGCGTCCCCGGCGCATGAGCTACAGGTGCTCGACGTGAGCATGATGGAGCCGGAGATGGAGTTCGCGATGAGCGTGCTGCAGGGTCTGGTCAACCGCACGCAACCGCGGCTCTACCTGCTTCATACGCGTTATGCACGCCAGGATCAGATGTGGCTTCTGGAGCTTCAAAACGAAGGCTACACCACAAATAAGGTCAGCGTCGACGAGGTCTGGGAGACGTTCGGTCCCGAGATCAAGGGTGCCGTTCTCTATGACGGGGCGATCATGGATGAGATTGGTGCCTATCGCTCCGACCA
Source organism: Anaerolineae bacterium (assembly GCA_034676785.1). Classification (GTDB taxonomy): domain Bacteria; phylum Chloroflexota; class Anaerolineae; order B4-G1; family SLSP01; genus PWVB01. The sequence goes on from JAXDDP010000225.1 coordinate 8,028, forward strand.
ACTCAACCAGACGAACGTTCTCATGATGATCGGCGCGCTGGAGCAGGCCGTGCCCGTGACAGCCGAGATGAACGAAGCCCTGGGCCTGCCCGTGCTCTTCGATGCCCGCGGCAAATGGGCGAACCAGTATGACATGATGCGCTGGGCTTACACCGAGCTTTTCCCCCGGATGAACCAGCGTATCCTGGCGACGAACTACCCGGGCATCTTCCTGCTCACCGACTACCTCGTCGAGCACCAGATCTTCACGTTCTGGTTCCCGGAGAAGCGCACGTTGCCCGAGGAGATCCTACTACGGGGCATCCTGGCCTCGACTCCACCGAACACGCCGATCGTGGGCTGGTGGTTCGACTGGATGCCTACCCCCAAGGACCCGCTCCACCAAGAGGCCGATGCCGTGATGGAATGGCCGGGACTGCTGCGGGGATCCTACTTCGGTAAGGTCCTCACCCCGAGCCATGAGGCGACCAATCTCTCGGTGCATTCCGGCGTGGCGGTAGGTTCGTGGGCGCACAAAGAACCGGCCGTCCCCACCCTGGAATCCGACAAGGTCTACTATGCCCACGTCATCTCCGACGGCGACAACCTGGGCGAAGCGTTGATGATGCGCACCCGTGACCTGCAGTGGGGCAAACCACAACGGGGCAGCGTGCCGATGGGGTGGTCCTTTGCGCCGGCGGCAGCGCGGATGGCTCCGCCTGTTCTGAACTACTACCTGCGCACGGCCACCGCGAACGACCTGCTGATGGGCGGCCTGGGTGTCGGTTACACCGAGCCCGATGTCTACCTGCGCGCCTATCCGGAACAGCGCGAGGCGCTCTATGCCACCTATGCTGCGCTCACGAGTGAGGCCCTCGGCTGGCTCGACTCGTCTTGCCTCTGGTTGATCCGGGGCAGTGAGGCCGCGGAAGATCGCTACGCATCAGCGACCAACGGGCAGCTTGCCGGGATCTTCAACGGGTATGGGGGCACCCCCGAGACCGCTTCCGTGCGGATCGGGCCGAATGGCGTCGTGGTCTTCCGCCCGGCGACCAGCATGGCCCAGGGTAAGCCGCGGGAGGAGCTGATCCAGATCATGGTGGATGAGATCCGTGCCGCTGCGGGCACCGAGCGTCCCGCATTCGTGGAGGCATGGGTGTTGAATTGGGCCTGGTCGATGGATATGCTTCTGGATGTTCAGGAGCGTCTCGGCCCGGAGTACGTCGCCGTGCGCCCGGATGTCCTGGTCGCGTTAGTACAGCGTACGCAATAGCCGTGCCCAGTTTTAAGTGATCGACAATCCAGAATCCTGATGGAGGCCACGATGTCCAATGGAAATCCTACGGCTTATGCTCAGTGGCGTGATGCGCGACTCCGGGCAGTCCCGGAGCCCACGCTGCTGCGATTGACAAGAGTCCATCTCATCGGGCCCTTTGACAACACCGATTTCCGTGGCCTACGGCAGGCCTATGCCCCCGAGCAGTTCATTGACCTGGCGGGGCACTACACGGGCAAGAACGATCTTCCAGTTAGCTGGCGGCGCATCCCGGTGCTGGACAGCACCTTTGAGGCGCCGCAGGATCTGGGTCCCTGGACAGGGGAAGCGAGTTGGAGCGTCTTCTACCTCTACGCCGAAGTGGTGGTAACGGAGCCCCAGATGGCACACCTTGCCACAAAGGTGTCCGGCATTTCCTTTGCCTGGGTCAATGATCAGCCCGTTCTGGTCCCAACGATCTTCCAGCCCACCGACACCGAGCTCGAGCGAGGCCTGGTCTCGCTGAAGGCTGGCGTCAACCGTGTGTTGCTCAAGTTGCTGTTCTACGGACCTCGCCGGGATTTGGTGTGCCGTTTCGAGGCCTACGGGGCTGCCGAGGGTGTGATTGCCGGGCTGCAGACACTCATAGAGGAAACCTCTGACGCAACGACGCGTCTTGCCGCACATTATGAGCTTGCGGAGGCCTATGCGGCGCTGGATGACGCCGCCGGCGTTGAGGCTGCGCTTCAGGCTCTGGAGCGCGATGCGCTCGCCAATCCCTGGGATGTGGCCTGGGCGCAGGCCTTGCGCGACCAGCGTGCAAGGACCGGGTCATTCCTGCCGCTGCACGATGTCGCACAGCGGTATGAGCCGGTCCTGGATGTCGAGCCCTACGCTACCTTCTGGCCCAAGTCATCCAGTCCTGCGGAGGAGCTTCTGGTGCTCGATGTAAGCGAGATGGAGCCCCAGGTGGAATTTGCGATGAGCGTCCTCCAGGGCATCGTCAACCGCACGCGCCCCCGTCTTTATCTGCTGCACACGCGTTACGCGTTGCAGGACCGCCAGTGGCTTGATGAGCTCGAATTTGAAGGCTATACGACCCGCGAGGTGACGATCCCCGAAGTCTGGGAGACCTTCCAGCACGAGATCAAGGGTGCCGTCGTCTACGATGGCAGCATCATGGACGAGATCGGCGATTTCCATTCCAACCAACTGAACCAAACCAACGTGCTCATGATGATCGGTGCTCTGGAAGATGCAATCCCACTCACCCCCGAGATGGCTGCAGAACATGGGCTCCCGACGCTCTTTGACGCACGTGGGAAGTGGGCCAATCAGTATGAGATGATGCGCTGGGCCTACGTGGAGCTCTTCCCGCGGATGAACCACCGCATCCTGGCGACGGATTACCCCGGCATCTTCCTCATCACGGACTATCTGGTGCAGTTCAAGATCTTCACCTTCTGGTTCCCGGAGCATCGCATCTTAGCTGAGGAGAACCTACTGCGAGGTATATTGGCTTCCACGCCGCCGAACACGCCCATCGTGGGCTGGTGGTTTGACTGGATGCCCAATCCCAAGGACCCGGAGCATCGTGCTGCTGATGCGGTGATGGAAGGCCCCGGGCTTCTTCATGGTTCCTATTTTGGTAAGGTGCTGACGCCGTCGCACGAGGCCACCAATCTTTCGGTGCACTCTGGGGTGACGCCAGGTCCGTGGCGCCATAAGGTGCCGGAAGTCCCAGAGTTCGATCCGGACAAGGTCTACTACGCTCACGTCATCTCAGATGGCGACAACATGGGTGAAGCGCTGATGATACGCACCCGGCATCTGCAATGGGACAAACCCGAGCGGGGCAGTTTTCCGATGGGGTGGTCCTTTGCGCCAGGGACTGCGGTGATGGCCCCGGCGGTCTTCAACTACTATATTCGCACGGCTACGCTGAACGATCTGCTCGTCGGCGGGCTGGGCATCGGCTACACGATGCCATCTATTTACCTGTACGCCTATCCAGAGCAGCGTGAGGCCCTGTATGCAGCCTATACCCGGCTGACCAATGAGGCGTTGAAGGCGCTTGACACGCCGTGTCTATGGCTCTTTGAGGGAGGGCTTGCTGAAGAAGATCGCTACGCGCAGGGGTCCGATGGACAGCTGCAGGGCATCTTCAATGGGTATGGTGGGGGGCCTGAGATAGGGTCGGTCCGCCTGGCCCCCAACGATGTCGTGGTCTTCCGTTCGGTGACGAGCTCGATGTGGGGCATGCCGCGTGACGAGATCGTGGACCTGATGGTCAAGGAAATCCGCCAGGCTACGGCTTCTACGCCGCGCCCGGCGTTCATCTGGGCGTGGGTGCTCAACTGGGCTTGGTCCATGGACCAGCTTCAGGAGGTGCAGGCACGACTCGGTTCTGAGTTTGTGGCGGTCCGACCGGATGTCCTGGCTGAAATGGCGCGTGCCCATACGCCGCGTGCACACACGGATTCACCGTCCAAAGCCTGAGAGAATCGCGTGGTCGCAATACTGGTTGGGTTGAAATCATGATCTTAAGGAGATAGAGCCTATGCCGGAGTACAAGTTCTTTACGCAGCGACAGTTGGATATGGCCTTGCGCCTGATCGGGGATGCGGTCTATGTTGAGATCGCGCCTCTGGCGATCCGCGCCTGGTGCACCCACGAGCCCGTGCCCTATGCCGAGCGCAAGACGGGCAAAGCCTGTGAGCTGAAGATCGGTGACAAGTGGGGCGCGCTGTTTGACAGCGCATGGTTCAACTTCACCGGCGCGGTCCCGGCCGAGGCCGCGGGCCAGCACGTCGTGCTGCTGCTCGACGTCAATGGTGAGATGGCGGTGTTCGACGAGAACGGCGTTCCTGTACGCGGCCTGACCCCCGTGGGCTCGGAGTTCGACTACAGCCTTGGTAAACCGGGGAAGTGGGTCCTTGAGTTTGCGGACGCCGCTGCGGGCGGAGAGGCCGTCGATGTCTGGGCCGATGCCGGCTGCAATGACCTCTTCGGACGGCTTGTTGGCAACGGGACCGTCAAGCAGGCGTCGGTAGCCATCTGTCGCGATGAGGTTCGAGCGCTCTACTATGACTTTGAGGTGCTTCTCGACTTCCTCAAGGTACTGCCCGAGGATAGCCCCCGCTATCACCAGGTTCTAACCGGACTGACGGATGCGGTCTACGCTATCTATGAGGGTGTCCCCGAGGCGGCAGCTGAGGCCCGGGCAATTCTGAAGCCGCTGCTGGCGCAGCAGGGTGGCGATCCCTCGCTCAAGATCAGTGCTGTGGGCCATGCGCATATGGACCTCGCGTGGCTGTGGCCGATCCGGGAGACCCAGCGCAAGGGCGCCCGGACTTTCTCGACGGCGATCGAGCTGATGGACCGCTATCCCGACTACATCTTCGGCGCGAGCCAACCGCAATACTTCCAGTGGATGAAGCAGCTCTACCCCGAGCTCTACGCCAAGATCAAGGCCAAGGTGGCGGAGGGACGGCTCGAGCCCCAGGGCGCGATGTGGGTCGAGGCGGATACGAATGTCTCCGGCGGCGAGGCGCTGGTGCGCCAGGTCCTGCAGGGCAAGCGTTTCTTCATGGAGGAGTTCGGCGTCGACATCAAGTATCTCTGGCTGCCCGATGTCTTCGGTTACAGCGCCGCAGTGCCCCAGATCTTGAAGAAGGCGGGTGTCGAGATCTTCTCCACCCAGAAGCTCTCGTGGAGCCTGATCAACACCTTCCCGCACCACTCGTTCTACTGGCAGGGCCTCGACGGCAGCACCGTCCTCACGCACATGCTGCCCGAGGAGACCTACAATGGCCCGGCGGCGCCGCGGTCGGTGCGCAGGATCGAGACCAACTACAAGGACAAGGGCGTTTCCCACCACGCGCTGATGGTCTTCGGTATTGGTGACGGCGGTGGCGGCCCCGGTTCGGAGCACCTGGAGCGGCTCGAGCGCATCCAGAACCTGGCTGGCCTGAGCCCGGTGAAGCAGGAGTCGGCGGCGGACTTCTTCGAGGCGTGGCGCAAGGAAGCCGACCGCTTCCCCACGTGGGTGGGCGAGCTCTACCTCGAACGTCATGAGGGCACGCTCACGACTGAGGCCCGCAACAAGTGGTACAACCGCAAGATGGAACTGGGCTTGCGTGACCTGGAGTGGAGTGCCGTTGCGGCGGGCATCCTTGCTGGTGCCGATTATCCTGCGGCGCGGCTCAAGGAGATCTGGCAGGAGGTATTGCTCTACCAGTTCCACGATATCCTCCCTGGCTCGTCGATCAAGCGAGTCTATGACGAGAGCCTGGTCCGCTATGCGGCGATGTATGATGAGGTTCAAACGCTTACCGCGGCGCTCGACGCGCAGGTGGCGAAGAACGTCGATACGGCGGGGCTGACCGCGCCGGTGGCGCTGGTCAACTCGCTGTCGTGGCCGCGCGAGGAGTGGATCAACGCAAACGGCGAGTGGGTCAAGGCTGAAGTGCCGCCGATGGGATACGCGGTTGTGGATACGGCAACTCCGGCTGCAGTGCCCCCGGTCCTTCAGGCGTCGACCTCTGTCCTCGAAAACGACCTGCTGCGCGTGGCTTTCGGCACGGACGGGAGCATCGTCTCGGTATTCGACAAGCGTCTGGGGCGCGAGGTACTCCCCCAGGGCGAGTCGGCCAACCGGTTCAGCGTGTTCACCGATCCCGGCGATGCCTGGGATTTCCCGATGGACTATGCCGAGCAGGCACCGCGGCGCATGGAGCTGGTCGCGGCGGAGGCCTTCGTCGATGGGCCGCGTGCCGTCGTGAAGCAGACCTACCGGTTGGGCTACTCTGAGCTCGTTCAGGAGATCGTGCTGACGGCAGGGAGCGAGCGGCTCGACTTCGTGACGAAGCTGCACTGGCGCGAGATCCGGTCGATGCTGCGCACGCAGTTCCCCGTGGCAGTGCATGCCGAAGATGCAACGTACGAGATCCAGTTCGGCCATCTCCGCCGGCCCACGCACCGCAACACGACGTGGGATCTGGCCAAGGATGAGGTGGCTGCGCACAAATGGGTCGACGTCTCACAGCGTGACTTCGGTGTGGCGTTGCTCAACGACAGCAAGTACGGTCACAAGATCAAGAACGCGGGGCCGGGAGCCTATCCCGTGATCGACCTCAACCTGTTGCGCAGCGCGCCCTACCCCGGCACGAACTACGCACTGGAGCAGGCGTTCGCGCCAGGTGAGTCCCACGACGGCTACACGGACCAGGCTGATCACGTTTTTACGTACGCGTTCTACCCGCATGCCGGCAACTTCGTCGACAGCGGTGTGATCCAGGCCGCGTACGCGCTCAACGTCCCCCTGCGGGTCGTGCCCGTGGCGGCTGGAACGGCAGGCTCCGCCCCGAAGACGCTATCCTTGCTACAGCTCGACACGACTGCTGTGGTGATCGAGGCCGTGAAACAGGCTGAGGATGACGGGGACATTGTTATCCGCCTCTATGAGGCCACCGGTGCCACTGTCGACGCCAGGCTGACCTTCGAGATGCCGGTCGCGACAGTCGCAGAGAGCGACCTGATGGAGACCCCGCTGCGAGCGCTGGACCTCGTCGATGGAGGCGTGACGCTCACCTTCGGCCCGTTCGAGATCAAGACCCTGCGGGTAAGCAAGTAACGCAATCATCCTCGATTGCGCTGACGCCAGGACGCCGCCCGGCGGAGGAAGCTTCTCCGTCGGGCGGCGTTTTGTTTGTGGCCCCAGCGCAGGGGGCGAACAAGACAGTTCGCCTCACGTCCCGGTTGTGGCGCGATCGGGACGGTAGCGCCGAGTGAACCCTCCATTTGCACACCAATGTTGTATCATAAGAGTAGAATCGCCCTTCACGTCCACCGCACGACAAATCACGGCCCAGCACCCTCCCTTGGAGGACTGTGTGTGGGCGGTGGCTGAGGTGAGAGCAGTCCAGGAGACCCTATGGCAGCGATCACGCCTGTTATCACGCCTGTTATCACAGTACGCAACCTCACCAAGACCTATCGGGTGCCCGAGCGCGAAGAAGGCCTCGGCGCGGCACTGAAGAGCCTGGTGCACCGCTCGTACAACGACGTTGAGGCCGTCCGCGACATCAGCTTTGATGTCGAGCCCGGCGAGATGGTTGGCTTCATCGGCCCCAACGGTGCCGGGAAGACGACGACGCTCAAGATGCTGGCGGGGTTGCTCCACCCGACGTCGGGCGAGGCGTGGGTCCTGGGGTTTACGCCCTGGGAGCGCAAACCCGCCTACTTGCGGCGCATCAGCATGGTCCTGGGCAACAAGAGCCAGATGCTCTGGGATATCCCGCCGATGGACAGCTTCAGGGTGCTCGCCGAGATCTATGATGTGCCACCGGCCCGGTTCAGGGAGACGCTAGATGAACTGGTCGCGCTGCTCGAGATGGAGGAGCTCCTGACCAAGCCGGTGCGTACCTTCTCGCTGGGCGAGCGGATGAAGTGTGAGCTGGTGGCGGGCCTCCTTCACCGGCCCGACGTGCTCTTCCTCGACGAGCCGACGCTGGGGCTGGATGTCTCCATGCAGGGGCGGCTGCGGCGCTTCTTCATCGAATACAACCGACACAGCGGCGTGACGGCGATGATCACGAGCCATTACATGGCGGACGTGGTGGCGCTCTGCCCGCGCGTCATCCTCATCCACCACGGGGCACTTCTCTACGATGGCAAGCTTGGCGGGCTTGCGCAGAGACTGGCGCCGTTCAAGCTGATCCGGGTCAGTCTGGGCAACGGGCAGATGTCAGCGGACGCACCCCTGACGCTGCCGGAGGGCGTCGAGGTGATGGATCGCGACGGTGGGCAGGTGACGCTGCGTGTGGCACGCCAGGCTGCGCCCCAGATCACGGCACGCCTGCTCCACACGCTGCCCGTGATCGACCTGGCAGTGGAGGACCCGCCGATCGAAGCCGTGATCGATCAGGTGTACCGGGAGGGTGAGGTGGGGTAACGAATGAGCGAGAAAGCGAAAAGGCGTGAAAGCGAGCAAGAGAGCAAGAGAGCGGATGAAGGGTCTCGATTCGCCTTCTCGCTCATTCGCCCACTCGCTTTTTTGCCTGTTCGCTGATTCCCAGAGGAGGTGCTACGTGCTGCCGAAAGTGATCGTGCATACCGAGGTAAGTGTTGATGGCAGGATGGATTGGCTGCGCGATGATGGGTTTCTCTACTATCGTCTCATCGGAGACTGGGGGATTGACGCGATGCTGTCGGGGAGCGGGACGATGCTGGCGGCGTATCCGAACGCGGATACCGAAGCCGAGCTTGCTGTGCCGAAGCCCGAGAAACCCGCCGGCATGCAGCGGCTGGTGGTTGTCGATAGCCGGGCGCAGCTACGGTGCTGGCGGCAGATGCAGCAGGGCGAATGGTGGGGTGAGGTAACCGCCCTGGTCTCCGAGGCAACGCCCAGAGCTGCTGTGGCGGAGCTCGAGGCACTGGGTGTCGACGTGATCGTCGCAGGAGAGGAGCGCGTCGACCTGCGTGCGGCGCTTGAGGCGCTCGCTACGCGGTACGGGATCAAGGGCGTGCGCGTCGACAGCGGTGGCATCCTCATTGGGGCGCTGTTTCGGGCCGGGCTGGTCGATGAGCTAAGCGTGATCCTGAGCCCCACCCTCATCGGCGGGACCTCACCACGGTCGTTCTACGTCGCCCCAGACCTGGCTTCCGCAGAGGGCGCGATTTCGCTGCGGCTGCTGTCGATGGAGGCAGTCGACACGGACTTCGTGTGGTTGCGATACGCGGTTGATAAGGCCGAAGGCCTTTGAGTCACGACCTGCCATGTCCCCGGCCTGCGCAGGCCGGGGACACCGGGGCCGGTACGGAGAGACAATGAACATCAGAGGTGGTTGGGCCCTGATCAGGGCGACGTGGTTGAGCTGGGTACAGCACCGCAGCTTCTTCTTCTTGCTGGCCTTTGGGTGGATGATCCCCCCATTGATCTATCTGTTCGTCTGGTCGACTGCCGCCGCCGGAACCGGGTCGGGGACCGTGGGCGGTTTCACGCGGGGAGAGTTCGTGGCCTACTACCTTGTCTTGATCCTGGTCAACCAGTTGACCTACTCTCAGACGAACTGGACGGTGGGCGACGTGATTCGCTATGGCGGGATGAACCACCTCCTGATGCGCCCCCTCTCGCCCGTGTTCGACACGCTGTCGAGCGAGGTCGCAGGGAAGGTGGTCTACATGCTCTTTGTCATTCCTGCGACGGCAGTGCTGGCGCTGGTGCTGCGTCCGGAGGCGTCCATTACGTTGACGAACGGCTTGCTGTTCATCCCGGCGTTGGCGCTGGCGTGGGCCCTGCGCTTCCTGTGGGGCTACGCATTGGCTCTGTTGGCCTTCTGGGCGACGCGCGCCGACGCACTCCTGGCGCTGCAGGATGGCCTGATCTTTCTTCTGGCGGGGCAGGTAGCACCGACCCGCCTGCTGCCCGGCCTGCTGCAGAAGGCCTCGGTGATCTTGCCCTTCCGTTATATGGTCGGATTTCCAGTCGAGGTGCTGACCGGGCAACTGACGACTGCCGGTATTCTGACGGGGCTTGTCTACCAGGCCGGATGGCTTGCCGTCTCTGCCCTCCTCTTCCTCGTCATGTGGCGCGAGGGTGTCAAGCGCTACGCCGCGGTGGGAGGATGAGCGAAAGAGCGACAAAGCGAACAGGCGAGAAAGCGAACAGGCGAGAAAGCGGAAAAGCCGTAAGACTTGAAGGCTCCTCACCTACGACCTCAGATTCTCGCTCATTCGCTTACTCGCTCATTCGCACGGAGGAACTATGCGTTATCTGCGACTGATCAAGTCTTTTGTCATCGTGGCATTCCAGAATGTGCTGGCATACAAGCTCAACTTCTGGATCAGCTTGCTCTACTCCGTGCTCAACCTGGGCACGGGAGTGCTGGCGATCGTAGTGTTGTTCAGTCAGGTGGCGTCGATCCGTGGATGGACGCTGGCCTCGACGCTGGCGCTGCTGGGCAGCTACCTCACCCTTGGAGCGCTCCGTGGCCTGTTCCTCGGCCCGAGCCTGGAGGCATTGGTTGGGATGGACGGCGAGATCTGGATGGGTACATTCGACTTCACGCTGATCCGGCCGGTCGATGTGCAGTTCATGGCAAGCGTGCGCCACTGGCGCCCGATGGCATTGCTCGACCTGTTTCTGGGTGTTGGCGTTCTGGTCGTTGCGGCGCTGCGTCTCGGGATGTCGTTGACGATTCCTGACATCGTGGCGTTCATCGTTGCCCTGATGGCCGGCCTTGCCATCCTCTATGCGATCCTGTTGGCATTCTCGGCGCTTGTGTTCTGGAGTCCCGGCTTCCTCTTCACGTGGCTTTTCAACGCGCTCTTTCAGATGGCGCGCTACCCTGTGGGCCTCTATCCCGGGTGGCTGCGCCTGGTGTTGACCTGGGTGATTCCGGTCGGAGTGATGACCACGGTCCCGGCGCAGGCGCTGAGTGGCACGCTGTCGACAGGCGTGTTGCTTGGAAGCGTGGCACTCGCCATCCTTTTCTTCGCCGGGGCTTCGTTGCTCTTCCGGACGGGACTGCGACGCTACGCCAGCGCCTCCAGTTGACGCGGCCTCGTATCACTATGATCCATCGACCCCGGGGCGACAGTGCCGGGGTCGATGTTCTTGTAGCCCCTGGGTAAGGGCGCGTATAACGCTGGTGAGTTTGAGGGTTGGGATACGGTTTGCGTGCGCTGGCGGGATTCTTAACCATTGCGTATTGTGTTCCTTGAGCATCGGAGTATACTGGATGGAGAGGTACGAGGGTTTTGGGGAAATCGATACCCTCCCCCCTAAGCCACGAAGTCGGTCCGTTCACAACCCATGGAGGTCCCAGTGGCACATCGCAACAGGTCCGTATGGACCGTCGTCCTTCCTCTGATCCTGATCGCATCCGTTTTGCCACAGGCTGTTCTGGCCATCGACAGGGCTCCCCTTTCGTCTGTGTATGCCCCCAATCCCTACAACGCCGACTTTGGGGATCTGCCCGACACCTATCTCACAACGTATGCTGTCGGTGGTGCTCACCACGACAATGTAGGGGCTTTCCGTCTGGGCGTGGCGATCGACACCGAATATACAGGGGTACCTACCGTAGCGGCCCTTGGTGATGACGCCGCAGGGAGCGACGATGAGGACGGCGTGATTTTCGTGCCTCCCACTGGTTGCGCCGGAGTGACGCTGCAGTTCACGGTCACAGTGACCGGCGGGTCCGGCACACTCGGGGCTTGGTTCGACTGGAACCAGAACGGGCAATGGGACTCGGGTGAGGGAACCAGCCAGCCCGTGGTAGAAGGCCCGAATGTCCTCACTGCAGCCTGTCCGGTCACTTTTGACAACAAAGGCGTCCTCAATGCCCGATTTCGCCTCTATGAGGGTGCCCCCTCGTCCATCTCTCCCTCAGGGGCAGTGGCCAATGGCGAGGTCGAGGACTATACCTGGACTTTTTCAACAACCGCCGTCCACCTGGCCAGTCTGAGTGGTCGGGGGCACATCGCCCTGCTCCCACTGCTGGCTGCTATGACACTTGAGGTGGCTGGGGTGTTTAGCTTGAAAGGGATTCGACGACGTCGTTCTAGATCACGCGAGAGTTAGCGGGTCCGTTTCCAAAATCGGGGCAGGTTCTGCTTGTGGTGCACAGCGCCACCGGCAGGACCTGCCTCGATTTCGTTTCAGTGGCTGTGCGAAGTTGCCCCGCTGTTGAAGCACAGAGATGGCACCATGGCCTTTCTGAGGTAGACTCAGGCACTGGCGGTCGCCGCAAGTACCTGCGGTCGCCGCAAGAACCTGCGGTCGCCGCAGACACCTCGAGGAGGTCTCACGTGAACGGAATCGGCATCACGAAGTTCGCGACGAACCCGGTGACGGATAAGCTGCGCAGTGGGCAGCCGAGCGTGGGCTCGTGGCTCTCG
>JAXDDP010000229.1:0-17562 GCA_034676785.1 Anaerolineae bacterium
TGAGAGCTTGCCGGCTTGGTGGAAGAGGTCGAAGCCTGGTACGTCTGCGCCAAGGGCGCGGTCGAGGAAAGGCTCGCCGGTGCGTGCGTCGCGGATTGCGACGATGCGTGCGCCCTCGAATTCCACCATGGTCGTCGGTGATGTGGCAACCAAGCCCTTCTCAGTCAACTGGATCATCGTGTAGCTCCTTAGGCTGTGGAAGGTTAGTGAAGAGGGGCACCCCTGCGGTTATGCGTGCAGTATGCCAGACGCGGGGCGCGCCTCCTCTGTGACCATCGTGAGCGTCGGACAGCGACTACTCCCGGTGGGCTGCCCAGGCGATGCCACGCGACAGGACGGTGCGGAAGTGCGGGTTGGTGAAGGCCTGCCCATCGTGTCCTGAGGCGTAGCAGAAGACCCTGGCCTTGTCAAAGGATCTGGTCCACGCAAGGCTACGCATGCTGTTGGGGTGATCGGTCGTCAGCAGGACCTGGTTGCCGGGGCCAGGTTCATTGATCGTATAGGTCTCATCTGTCATCGTCCAGTCGACCAGGGACCGGGTAATGGTATGGGCCGGATCCTCGACATGAACTGTGATGCGCTGGTCGTGATGGTACCCAAGGCCACGCTCTTCAATGCCGACCAGATCCGACCAGAACGGCCATTCGCGGAAGGCCATCAGGGCATGGTGCAGTACCACGATTCCCTGCTCGGTTTGCCCGAGCCGCTCCAGTGCCGCCTGTGTGCCCCGTCCCCACCAGGGTTCCTGGTCGGGCGTCCCCGGCACTCCCTGATGGAAGTTGTAGAAGACGATAACTTCGTACCAATCGCGCGCCTTGCCAACGTCGGCGACGAGGTCTTCGAGGGTCTGGACGTAGGCATCGACATTGGGGAGCACCCGGAAGAGCCGGGTGAAGGCGGGGACGTCAAACGAGTGCTGGCCTGTGACCACAGCAGTACGTATCTGTAGATCGGTCATGATAGGTTCCTTCCTTGAATTTCGAATGTGCCGCGCAGGGTTGGGCGCGGTCTGAGTGGCTGTGGCAGCGCGAAGAGCGATCGCGCTGAACGCGCCCGTCCTGTGGTTCATTGTAGCTGCCTTCTGGGTGGCGGAAAGCTTCTATACAGGCGCAGCTTCCCGTGCTAAGATGGCGGGTAGCGCTGGCAATCGCCGCACACGGTTGCGTAGTGGCTGCCTCTTGTGGATGTTTCCTGTAGGGCATGAGGGCATATGATGGAACAGATTGAGCGGTCTGAGCTACGGCGGATCCTCGTTGAGCGCTTCACCGAGAGCGAGCTGCGCGACCTGGCGTTTGACGCGGGCGTCGACTACGAGGCGTTGTCGGGCAGTAGCAAGAGCGACCGGGCCCGTGAGCTCGTGCTCTACTTCGAGCACCGGAACAGGGTGCCCAAGCTCATTCGGATGATCCAGGAGTCCCGACCCGACATCCACCTGTCGGACGTTCCGTTTGATCCTGACGCCGGCCTCGCGTGGATCGCGCCGCTCGAGGCGATGCAGCTCACAGGATGGGGGTCGACTTACCTGCTTAAGCTGGCTGTCGAGGGTCGCGTGGGGGCTCGACAGGAGGGTGACAGTTGGCATTTCGATCGGGAGGTGCTCCTCGCTTACCTGCACGGGTGGATCGGGACGGAAGAGGCCAGCGAGATCACGGATTACACGGTCGCCCACATACGGTGGCTTGCGCGAGAGGGCATCGTGCGCTCGGAGAAGGTCCGAGGCATCTGGCTAGTCCATCGAGAGGGTCTGCTGGCGTACTGCCGCGCGCGAGGCCAGCTCTGAGTTACGGGGAGTTTGTATGATCGTCTACTACAACTATGGCTTTATGGCCAAGGACGAGGTCTGTATTTCACCCGATGACCGGGGATTCCTGTTTGGTGACGGTGTCTATGAGGTGCTCCATGCTTGGGATGGCCAGCTCTTCGAGGCGGACGCGCACTTTGCGCGGCTGGAGCACAGCCTGGGGGAGCTGCGGATCGCCTTCAGGGATCTGGCGAGGCTTCGGACCGCGATGGAGGTGTTGCTGCAGAGAAACGATCTGACACGAGGACCAGCCCGGATCTACTGTCAGATTACGCGGGGCGTCGCCCCGCGCGAACACGCCTTCCCTGATCCGAACACGCCCCCAACCGTCTATGTGGCTGTGGAGTCTTACGCTCCGCCGGTTGCTCTCTGGGAACACGGTGTGCGCGCACTATTCGTGCCCGATCTGCGTTGGGGGCGCTGCGATATCAAATCGCTAAACCTGCTGGGAAATGTGCTGGCGACACAGAGAGCGAAAGAAGCGGGAGCCTATGACGCTATCCTGATGCGCGATGATACTGTAACCGAGGGGTCGCACACCGGTGTCTGTGCGGTTCTGGACGGCACCGTGGTCACTCATCCGCTGACTCCCGAGATCCTGGGCAGTGTGACGCGCGACGCCGTCCTGCGGCTGTGCCACGAGCTCGTGATCCCGTGCGCTGAGCGTGCCATCACCCGAGCATCGCTGCTAGAAGCCGACGAGGTGATGCTCCTGGGAACGACCTCGGGTGTGATGCCCGTGATCGAGATCGAGGGGCAGTCGATCGGGGAAGGGCGTCCGGGACCGGTCACGCGCCGGCTGCAGCAGGCGCTCCACTCGCGCATGCTGGGTGGTGCGCTGCCGGCTGATTGACGATGAGCCCGGGACGCGTTCAGCGCGCCCCGGGCTCTTGAGGACTAGAACTCCTGAAGCAGGCTCAGCAGCGCCCGGTCGAGCTTGTGCCCGTGCCACGGTTCGTAGTCGACGTCCGAGCGGTCTGAGTCCAGGATGCCGAAGGATCCCCGGAAGTTCCAGAGAGCGAACCCGATGTTATGCTCTTTCAGGATCTCCAGGACATCGCGGAACCAGGCCAGTACCACCGCGTGGGGAGTGTGCCTGAAGGCGCCGCCTTCCCCACAGTGCACGCCCACGCCCTCCGCAGCGATCTCGGCCCACGGCGCATAGGCTGCCTCCAGGTCGGCACGCGTCCAGAAAGCACCATAGTGCCAGCCGCCAGGCCATTGAGGCATAGGCCAGTTTTCGCCCCGGACCCAATCTGCCTTGTAGTGGCTGACGCCCATCGGCTCGTAGGCCCGACAGCTCTGAGCGATCCCGAGGTCCGCAAGTTCCGGCATTGGAAGCCTCCCGTATCCGAGGCCGTCGGCGATGATCAGCCGGTCGGCGTCGATCGCCCGGATCGCTTGCGCGGTCGCACGCACGACGCGTGCGTGATCCTCCCGGGTCATCACCTCGGGGCTGGGCGACGGCGGCTCGTTCACCAAGTCGAAGCTCAGCGCCTCTGAGGAGATGCCCCTGTAGCGGCTTGCCAACGTCTCCCAGTGGAAGACAAAGGCATCGAGCGCAGCCTGGTCTTTCCAGAGGCTGAATGGTTCCTGACGTTCGCGGTTGACCGAATACCCGGGGCCGCGGTGGAAGTTGAACGAGACGTGGATGCCATATCGCTGGCCCAGGTCGACAACCCGGTCGATCTTGGCAAGCATCGGCTCGTGGAGCTTGTAGATATTCCCCTCTTCGATCCAGAGCGTGTAGCACGCCGGGATTCGCACAAAGTCGAAGCCCCAATCGGCGATCCAGCGGAAGTCATCTTCGCTGAAGTCACCCGTGTCGCGCGTGGTGAACATCTCCAGCAGGTTGAACCCGCGCCAACGTGGAAGGACTGTCTGCTTGGTATCAGTCATTGCGGCTTTCCTCTCTGTAGGTGTTGTTCCGTTCCGTACGACTGACTACGGGGCCGGTGCTTCTTGCTTCATCCCTCATCCCGTGTGCTGCAACCCTGGATCCCGTGCCTACTTCAGAACCACCGCCTGCACCACAGGCTGTTTCTTCGGGTCCTTGATAAGCCGGTCGCCTTGCACATCGCGCGCGGTCAGTGGGATGGCCTTGATCGCGGAATGGAACCGACGTCCGTCGGCGAGGTAGATGTCGACCCCGTCGTCCTCGCGACCCACGGCGAGCCCACCAAGTTTCCCGGCGCTCTTCGACACCTTCAAGCAGCGAATGCCCATACTACCACGGCCCTTCACGCCGATCTCGGCCAACGAGAAGCGGTGCACGTATCCATTTTCAGAGGCGACGACAACCTGGAGCACGGATTCCTGTTTCGCCCCATCGGGGATAACCATCGCACCGAGGAGCTTGTCATCCTCGCGGACCTTGATGCCTGCAACGCCGGACGCGGACCCCGTCTGCTGCGGGTTGACCGTGTTGGCATCGACCCGCAATGCCTGGGCCTCTTTGGTGTAGAAGAGGATCTGTGCGTTGTCGTCGGCGAGTGATCCGAGTAGCAGCGAGTCGGGCTCTCCGTCCGATAGTCCCATAATCGTGTCCCACGTGCGATCGATCAGCGAGAGATCATCCGACTTGGTCCGTTTGATCTTGCCGGCCTGACTGACCATCACCAGAATGGTTCCTGGCCTGAAGGTCTCGGCGCCGATGATAGTCTCATCCTGCGCCAGTCCCAGCATCTGGGGTGTACCTTCTTCAGGGATGAATCCCACGGCACCTTTCCAGAGCCGCCCCTTGCTGGAGAATAGGAGCACCTGCTCGTTAGGCTCGACCGTCATATGGGCAAGGTGCCCTCCACCGACAGGGGCCCTGCTCGTCAAGCCATCATCCACACGGTACTGGTACCCAGATGCGTCGCGGCGTTGGATGCCGTTTGGCGTCAGAATCACCAGTTGCCGACCCTCTGGCATCACCAGGTCAGCCTGCGTCGTGAAGGTACCTTTCCCGGCCGCGTTGCCCTCGGTGTCGATGATCACCGTGCGGCGAGGGGTAGCGTAGGCCTTCTTGAGCTCGGCTGTCTCTTCAATGACCACCTGGAGCCGCTTCTGCTCAGAACCGACCAGTCCCTCGAGATAGGCGATGCGATCGCGCAGCTCCTTAGCTTCGTCGACGAGGTTGCGGCGCTCGAGGGCCGCCAGACGCCGCAGCATCATATTTAGGATGGCCGTGGCCTGCGGATCGGAGAATCCGAACTTGCTCATCAAGTTGTCGTGGGCCGTCTCTGCTGTGCGTGATCTTCGGATCGTATCGATCACCTGGTCGAGCATGTCCAGCGCTTTGAGCAAGCCCTCGACGATATGCAGGCGGGCCTTGCGTTGCGCCAACTCGTAGACACTGCGCCGTTCGATGACCGTGAGCCGGTGCTGGACGAAGTAGGTGAGCATCTCGGCCAGCGATAGGTAGGTGGGGCGCGTGCCGCCATCCTTGGTGGGTACGAGCGCCAGATTGATCACGCCAAACGTCTCGCGGAGCTGTGAGTATTTCAGCGTTTCTGCGATCACCTCGTGCGGATCGGCGTTCCGCGACACTTCGATCACCACCCGCATGCCGGTGTAGTCGGATTCGTCGCGTAGATCGGTGATGCCGGTCAGGCGACCATCGCGGATCTCACGGGCCAGTTTCTCGATAACCGTTGTCTTGAGCACCGCGTAGGGGAGCTCCGACACGATGATGTTGCTTTTCCCACCCCCGATGTCCTCGAGCCCGACGTGCGCCTGCATCACGATGAGGCCACGGCCCGTCTCATAGGCCTGGCGGATGGAGTCTGTGGGTTCTCCCTCTCCCTCGTCGCGATAGCGGTAGATCAGACCGCCGGTGGGGAAATCAGGCCCGGGAATGATCTCGAGCAACTCGTCCACCGTGATCTTGTTGCGGCGTGTCCAGGACTTGGCCACGTGGACGACGGCGTCGCAGACCTCACCAAGGTTGTGCGGGGGAATCTTGGTCGCCATGCCGACGGCGATGCCATCGGCGCCGTTTACGAGTAGGTTAGGCAGAACGGAGGGTAGGACGGCGGGTTCCTGAAGGCTACCATCGAAGTTGTCGGTCCAGGCGACGGTGTCCATGTCTAGATCCTGAAGCATCGTCTCGGCCACAGCGGTCAGTCGTGCCTCGGTGTATCGCATCGCAGCCGGCGCATCGCCATCGATCGAACCGAAGTTGCCCTGTCCGTCGACCAGCGGCGCCTCCATCACGAAGTCCTGCGCCAGGCGTACCATGGCGAGGTAGACCGAGCTGTCACCGTGCGGATGGTACTTGCCCAACACCTCACCGACGATGCGGGCGGATTTCTTGTGAGGCTTGTTGTGCAAGAGCCCGAGATCGTGCATCGCATAGAGAATGCGTCGTTGGACCGGTTTGAGCCCGTCGCGCACATCGGGGAGAGCACGGTCGGAGATCGTCTCCCGTGCATATCCCATGTAGGCCTCGGTCATATCGCGATGGAGCTCGATCGTATCGGTATAGATCTCTTCAACACTGGCTGCAATGGCTGCCATACTTGGTTCCTTCCTGATAGGCCAGACCGCAGGCGGGGAGAGCTAGTCAGCCCCGCCGTTGTCCTCGAGTCCTTCGCCGTCCCAATAGGTCATCAAGCGTTCGCGCCGTTGAGAGGGGCTTCCTCCCATCCAGAGCGCGACGGTCGTGTTCGCTGCGTGGACGTCGGCGACCGTCACACGCACCAAGTGTTCGTTGAACCAGGGATCGGGATTGCCGGGCTTGAACACGGTCTCACGCAGTTGGTTGGGGTTCATCTCGCCCAATCCCTTGTAACGTTGGGTTGTGACCTTGCTGGCACCCCACTGCTTGATGATCCGCTCGCGCTCCGCTTCCGTATAAGCATACTGGCTGTTCCTGCCGTTCTGAATCTGGTACAGCGGGGCTCGGGCGATGTAGAGCCGTCCATCTTCGACCATGATGCGCATCAACCGCCAGAAAAGCGTATAGAGCAGCGTCTTGATATGGTCACCGTCGACGTCGGCGTCGACAAGAATCGCCACGCGCCCGTAGCGCATCTTCTCGGTGTCGAAGTCCGAGCCCACGCCCGCGCCGACGGCCGCGACGATCGACTTCACCTCGGCATTGGCCAGAACGCTGTTGAGGCGGGCACGCTCGGTGTTGAGGATCTTGCCCCGAAGGGGCAGAATGGCATGGTAGTTGCGGTTGCGAGCCTGTTTGCAGGAGCCGCCGGCCGAGTCACCCTCGACAATGTAGAGCGTCGTCTGATGGGTCGGGCTGCCCTTGGCGACATCGGCTAACTTGCCGGGCAGCTCATCGACTTCGAGCACAGAACGGCGCATCACCAGCTCGCGGGCCTTCGCGGCGGCAAACCGTGCGCGCGAAGCCGCCAGACAGCGGGACACAATGGCACGACCCAGCGGCAACTTCTTGTTAAACTGAGCCAACAGGGCGGCGTAGACGATGGAGTGAACCTGGCCCTGAACCTGGTCGCTGCCGAGTTGGGTCTTGGTCTGGCTCGTGAACTGTGGGTCTCGCATGCTGACGCTGATCACGGCGGTCAGTCCCGAGGTGGTGTCGCGCCCCGTGATCTCGTCACCGGGCTTCAGGAGTTTCTTCTCCGCAGCAAAGACGTTGACCGCCTTGGTCAAGGCCGAGCGCAGGCCAGCCACGTGGCGCCCACCATCAGGGGTAGGGATCGTGTTGACGAAGGAGATGATCTCCTCCTCATCCTGGTCCTGATACTGGAGCACTATCTCAACCCGTGTCCCATCCTCGGTTTCACCCGTGATCGTGATCGGCTCATGGATCGTCTCACGATCCTGATTGAGGTAGCTGACGTACTCGGCGATGCCGCCGTTGTACTGGTAGGTGCGTTCCTTATCTGTGTCGCGCTCATCGAGGATGTGCACCTTGAGACCGGGGACAAGGAAGGCCACCGTCTGCAATCTTCGAGCAAGCGTGCTGAAGCTGAACTCGGTGACGTCCAGGAATTCCGGGTTCGGCATAAAGGAGACGGCGCTACCGGTACCGATCTGGCGATCCGCATGCTGACGCACGAGCGCTTTCTCGCCACGGTCACCCACCGTACCAATGACCGTGCGCGTGTGGGGATCGAGAACCTGCACTGGTGTGACCGGCAGGCCGCGCTCGTGGCGTTGGTGGTAGATCACGCCATCGCGCCTGACCTCGACAGCCAGCCAGGTGGAGAGCGCATTGGTCGCCTTGATGCCGACACCGTGAAGGCCACCCGATGTCGAATAGGAGCCCTGCTCGAACTTGCCGCCCGAGTGTAGCTCGGTGAAGGCGATCTCGAGGGTGGACTTGCCCTTTTCCGGGTGAATGCCTACTGGAAAGCCGCGACCGTCATCGGTCACGGTGACGCTGCCGTCTTTACGAATCGTGACGTCGATGGTCTGGCAGGAGCCTGCCAGGGCCTCGTCGACGGAGTTATCGATGACCTCGATGGCCAGGTGGTGGAGGGCCGATTCGCCCTTGCCGCCCACATACATACCGGGACGGCGCTGGATGTTCTCGGGATACTCCAGGACCTGGATCGACGACTCATCGTAGACCGCTTGTTTCTTCGTCATGCATGCCTCACTTGCCAGGTTGCGGGTCGTGCAGCCCTCGCTTTGCCCACTTGGCGTTGTTTCCTCAACCCCGTTGCCAGCCCGTACGGCCGGACGATGATCGGCAGTGTGGAGTGGAGTGCCAGGCCAATCGATACACGCCTGTTCAGCGAGGAATTCCGAAGCACGCTGACCCGCCGAACCAGCGTGCCGCCCGAGTGGCGGTCCGGGTCGACGCCAAGAGTATAGCACATAGTGCCTGCCCCGTCAAAGTCCATGGAAGCCTGACCTGTGCTTTACCCTGATTATATAGCACAAAGGTTCTATTGTCAACGCGAGTGAGCGAGCCGGAGGGCGATCCTCAAGCTCGCTGAAGTGTGTATACTGGTGCCCGGACCTTCGATACTGACGTCCGGGAGGGACGATGAGCCACATTCGAATTGCGATGGCGCAGATCAACGTCGTGGTGGGGGACATCGACGGCAATACCAGGAAGGTCGCGGCAGGGCTTCGCCGCGCTTGCGAGGTCGGGGCCGACCTCGTGCTCTTCCCGGAGATGACGATTCCCGGCTATCCGCCGGAGGATCTGCTCCTGAAGCCCTCTTTTCTGCGTGCCAATCTCGATGCGGTGCGATCGCTGACCCCTCTGACCAAGGGCATCACGGCAATCGTGGGGTTTGCGGATGTTGGCGACGACGTCAGCAATGCCGCGGCGATCTTCCACGATGGGCAGTGGGCGCACACATATCACAAGCACTATTTGCCCAACTACGGCGTGTTCGATGAGGATCGCTACTTCCGACCTGGTAGCGACATCGGCGTGCTCAGGCGGGGGGATCTGACCCTGGGAGTGAGCATCTGCGAGGATATCTGGTATCCCGCTGGCCCGCCGGAGGTACAGGCGCTCGACGGCGGCGCACGTCTGCTGGTGAACATCTCCGCCTCTCCCTACCACGCGGGGAAGGGCGATGCCCGCGAGCAGATGCTGCGGACGCGGGCTTCGGACAACGCGGCAATCGTGGCCTTCTGCAACCTGGTGGGGGGGCAGGATGAGCTGGTGTTTGACGGTCGCAGCGCCATCTTCAGCGAGCGCGGCGCAGTGTTGGCGCGTGGCAAGCAGTTTGAGGAGGATTTCATCGTCGCGGACGTCGATACGGACGCTGTCCTCCGCTGGCGGCTCCGCGAGCCGCGCCACCGCAAGGTCGAGCCTCGCCCCCTGCCGGTGGTCGAGCTCCCGGCGATTCAGCATCCTGAGGCGCCGGATCGCCCGCGGCTTTCGCCGCACTTGAACGAGCCGCTGCCGCATCTGGCTGAGGTCTACCGTGCATTGACACTAGGTCTCCGCGACTACGCGCACAAGAACGGCTTCAAGAAGGTGGTGTTGGGGGTGTCCGGCGGGGTCGATTCGAGCCTGGTTGCCTGCATCGCAGCGGACGCATTGGGACCGGAGAACGTGACGGGACTCTCGATGCCTTCGCGCTACACCGCCGATATGAGCAACGACGATGCGGCGGCGCTGGCACGGTCCCTGGGCATTCACCATATGGCGATTCCCATCGAGGGGGTGTTTGCGGCGTACCTCGAGGCACTGGCGACCCCGTTTGAGGAATGCGAGGCAGACGTCACCGAGGAGAACATCCAGGCGCGCATCCGGGGTAACCTGTGGATGGCGCTATCGAACAAGTTTGGGTGGCTGGTGCTGACCGGCGGGAACAAGAGCGAGATGGCGGTCGGCTATGCCACGCTCTATGGCGATATGGCGGGAGGCTACGCCGTCATCAAGGACGTTTTCAAGGACACGGTGTATGCGTTGGCGCGCTGGCGCAACACGCAAGGGCCGGCGCCCGTGATTCCGGAGCGGGTCCTGACCCGGGCCCCGTCGGCGGAGTTGCGCCCCAACCAGAAGGACAGTGACTCTCTCCCCGAGTACGCGATCCTCGACCCCATCCTGCGGGCCTACATCGAGGAGGATAAGGCGCCGGAGGACATCGTCAGGGAGCTGGACGTGCCCGAGGCGCTGGTGCTACGGGTCGTGCGGATGGTGGATCGCGCCGAGTACAAGCGGCGACAGGCGCCGCCGGGGGTCCGCATCACCACGCGCGCCTTCGGGAAGGACTGGCGCCCGCCGATTACACAGCGGTTCACGCCCTGAGCGGCAGAGGCCATGGATCGGAGATGGGGGCTGTTCCACCTATCCCTGGCGGCCAGTTACGTTGGTTCGTAATAACCGATTCAGCGGTTCTGCGTCCGCCCAGTCTACTGGGCGCGTCTGCTGCGGAACGGGAACGACTGAAGTCGCACCTACGAGCCCCAGACATCAGCTTGACTGAGCACTAGGTTGCAGGCGCGATTCCTTCCGGTATGCCCGATTCGCACGGCACGCCAACCTGGCAGAGGCCGCAGCCGTAACCGTCGAAGCCGTACGTCTCATTGACGTACGGTCGTGAGCGGTTCAGGTGGGCCTCGCACTTGCGTTTGTCGTGGCCCGCCTCGGAGATGGCACCCACTGGACAGCGGTCGATGCAAGCGCCGCACGTGCCCTTGGCGTAGAAGAGGCAGTAGGCGTGATGGTCGGTGTAGGGCCGGGGCGAGGCGGGGACGGAGAGCCTGGCGACCACGGAACCGGCGCGCATCGCCTTGCCCACCGGCGTGATGAGCCCATCGCATAGGCCAAAGGTTCCCAGGCCTGCGGCGTACGCTGCGTGGCGCTCGGACCAGGTCGAGGCGTAAACGTACTGCTCTGAGTCCTTGATGCCCCACGCCGGGCTTTCCATCGGCGCCACGGCGGGATGGCCGACATCGGTGAGTGCCTGGGCCAGATCCCGGCGCAACTCGTGGTTGAACTGCTCGCCGAACACGCGCGTGCGTGCCCACCGCTCGGAAGGGAAGCGCGCCTGTTCCCGCTGGTCGCGCTTGGTGGCCACGGTCTGCGGCAGGACGTAGGAGATGACCGTCAGCTCTTCTGCGTCAATCGCCTGATCAGGGTAGGCCTGGTGCCAGGCCTCCAGGGGGGTCCAGTGAAAGGAACCGACGACGGCCTTGTACTGCATCCAGATCGCGTCAGCGCCGTTGGCGAATCCGACCAGGGGAGGGTCCCAGGCTCGCTCGGGATCGGCCCGGCGCATGTCGTTGCCCGGGCCTGCCCATAGCCTTTCGATGCGTTCGATAATCCAGGCCGATGTGACTGCGGTTATCATAGACTTGCTCCTTGTAGTCGGCTAGGCGCATTATGGTGTCAAGTCGGAACCCCGGCAACTGCCGGCACGTTTGCGGGCGCGGCACCCTCTCGATGGAGCCACGTGCCGGGGACTTTCCGCAGTCCCCGGCACGGCGGAGAGAGCTTGTGTCAGGGGGATCGCATTTCACCGGCGCGGGAGTGCACAATTTCCCTATATGAGGGTTTCGGGGGACGTGCGGTGCTGTGCCGCCGCTCGGAACCCTTGCGAGGGTCCAGAAACTATCGCAACGAAAAGCCTCCCCTCGCAGAGTTTCTGGACTCTGCGAGGGGTTCTGCTGTCCGCTGGCATGCCACGAGCGCAGAAACCTTGCGAGGGTCCAGAAACCCTCGCAAGGGCAAGGTCCGCGTGTCGCACGCGTCGTGCGAGCCAGAAATGCGATAGCCCTCGGGCTTGTGTCAGGATGGGTCCTGTGCTATGATGGAGGATGTAAGGCAGAAGAGGTCACGTGTGATGATAGGTAACAGCGGTCAGCATACCCAGCTTGGGCACCAGCTCCTTCTTGCGGGACGGAGCTATTGCCACGTGGGCGGGTGCTGATCGCGAGAGGGCCTCTCGCACACCACACAGAGTGATCGGTCGCAGCGCCTCCCCCGCGGGAGGCGCTTTTCGTTGTCGGGGAGGTGCTCATGACAAGGCGATGGGGAGTGTCAGAGGAGGTGTTCGTCCGGACGCCAGGACCGTTGGCGTCCGGTGCACTCGTGTGGTTGATCTGCAAGTAGGGTGATCACCTGAGATGTGGATTGACCTGTGACGAGGAGGACAGCATGAAATCGAGAACGAAGGAGCCGTACGATCCCCGGACCGTTGAGGCCCGCTGGCGTCAGCGTTGGGCCGAGGAGGCGGTCTACCGCACCCCCGACCCAGTACCGGGTGAGCGGACCTACACCTGCCTTGACTTCTTTCCCTATCCGTCGGGGGCCGGCCTGAGCGTTGGCCACGGGCGGAACTACGTCCCTTCGGACGTAGTCGCTCGCTATCACCGGATGCGCGGGGAGGCCGTGTTGCATCCGATGGGGTGGGATGCCTTTGGCCTGCCGGCTGAGAACGAGGCGCTGTTGCGCGGGGTGCATCCCGCCGACAGCACAGCGCGCTATGCGGCCAACTACCGGAGGCAACTCGACCTCCTGGGGTGTTCCTATGATTGGGACCGGGAGATCGCCTCTTCCGACCCCGCCTATTACCGTTGGAACCAGGCTTTCTTTCTGATGCTCTACCGCCGGGGCCTGGCGTATCGCGCTGCGGCGCCCGTCAACTGGTGCGACAGTTGTCAGACGGTGTTGGCCGATGAGGAGATCGAGGGTGGGTGCTGTTGGCGTTGCCACCGGCCCATCGAGCGCCGGACGCGTTCTCAGTGGTATATACGGGTCACGGCGTACGCCGAGGAGCTGACCAGCTCGCTGGAGAGCCTGGACTGGCCCGAGCACATCCTGACGATGCAGCGTAACTGGATCGGCAGGCAGCCGGGTGTGGAGATAGACCTGGGGGTCGTGGGGCGTAACGCTCAGCGGGTTACCGTGTTCACGACGCGGGCTGATACGCTGTTCGGGGTAACGTTCGTGGCGTTAGCTCCCGAACACCCCCTGGCGTCACAGATCGCGAGCAGCGACTGCCGGCGCGAGGTCGAAGCCTACATAGCGCAGGCGGCGCACCGGAGCGATGTCGAGCGCCACAGCCGCCAGCCCGATGGTGTGGCGACCGGTGCTGCGGCTGTGCTGCCCGACGGCACGCAGGTGCCCATCTACGTCGCTGACTACGTTCTGGCGGATGTGGGGACGGGCGCGGTGATGGGCGTGCCTGCACACGATGTGCGTGACTTCGCGTTGGCGCAGCACCTGGGGCTGCCGGTCAAGCGTGTCGTCGAGCCCGCGACCGGTGGACAGACACCCCTGCCCTTCACCGAACCTGGCGTCACGGTGGCATCAGGACCCTTCAGTGGGATGACCACGGCCGCGGCTCAGGAGGCAGTCGCGGGGTGGTTGGAAACCAGTGGACTGGGGCGGGCCGTCGTGCGCTATCGCCTGCGCGACTGGTTGGTCTCGCGCCAGCGCTATTGGGGTACGCCGATTCCCATCGTGCATTGCCCGAGGTGCGGCGAGGTGCCGGTGGCCGAGGCCTCCCTGCCGGTGGTGCTGCCACCTATGCCCGATTACCAACCTCGCGGAGACGGACGCTCGCCACTGGCGAATGTCGCCGATTTCGTCCATACGACCTGCCCAGCGTGCGGCAGCCCGGCAGACCGTGAGACGGACACGCTGACGGGCTTCGTCTGCTCTTCATGGTACTACCTGCGGTTTGCTGACCCGCACAACGACCAGGCGCCCTTCTCGAGGGAGCAGGTGCGGCGGTGGATGCCCGTAGATGTCTACATCGGCGGCGCCGAGCATGCCGTCAGCCACCTGCTCTACTCGCGGTTCTGGACCAAGGCCCTGGCCGATGAGGGATGGGTCGACTTCCGTGAGCCGTTCCCGCGGCTGCGCAGCCAGGGTGTCTTGCACGCTCGGGACCGCACGACGGGCGGGATCGAGCGGATGTCGAAATCGAAGGGCAACATTGTCACACCCGAGAGCGTCATCGAGCGATATGGCGCGGACGCGACGCGGCTGCACCTGCTGTTCATGGGTCCGTTTGAGGCCAACACCGTCTGGGAGGTCGAGCCCGACGGGAAGACCCCTCTCCATATCGAGGGTGTGCGACGGTTTCTACAACGTGTCTGGCAGCTGGGTGCCGTCATGCATGGGACGGGCCGTCATAGCTCAGGCAGCGAGGCTGAGCAGGCTCTCATCCGCGCCATGCACCGGACGGTACGCGATGTGACGAATGCTATCGAGGTGATGCACTTCAACACGGCCATCAGCGCGTTGATGGCGATGGTGGGTCTGCTGGAGGCCCATCAACGACGCTATGGGGCGACGGAGGCCTTTCGGGAAGCTCGAGCGACGCTACTGCGGCTACTGGCGCCTTTTGCACCGTTCGTCACCGAGGAGCTCTGGGGGCGGTTGGATGGCGGGCGAGGGCGTGGGAGCATCCATCACGCTCCCTGGCCCACGTGGGATGTTGTGTGGGCTGATGAGGCGCTGGTGACGCTCGTTGTGCAGGTCAACGGGCGGACGCGTGGTCGCATCGAAGTGGCGCGCGAGTTGGACGAGGAAGCGATTCGTGATCGAGCGTTGTCGGAGGCGCGCGTACGTGAGGCTATCGGTAGCGCCAGGGTGCGGCGGGTTGTCGTAGTGCGCGACCGGCTGGTTAACATCGTCGCGGACTAGGGGAAATGGCAGCGGCCCGTCACTTGTACGGGCCGCTGTTCCTCAGGTGTACCCCTGCCGCGATTCGAACGCGGGCGACCGGCTTCGGAGGCCGATGCTCTATCCAACTGAGCTACAGGGGCATGCCGTTGCTACGTGGGTGATTCTACCACAAACAGACTGGTGCACAAGCAGCAACAGCGTGTCGTGCAGAGCTGTTGTATCTGGGGCCAGCGCGACAGACGCGACAGGCAGGACTTTCGTACGTTCGTAGAGTTCTAGGGGCGGGCGAATAAGCGAGAAAGCGAATGGGCGAGAAAGCGAGAGGGCCACTCAACTGCAGTAGCGTCAGAAGCCTTCGCAAGGTGCGGGAACCTTGCGAAGGGAAGCGGCGGGTGAACGCGATAGCGGTATGCGATGGCCCTGATCCAAGTAACAGAGCGGCGCGTTGTCGGAGTGCGCCTTCCGAGTATAATCGCTGCATCGACGTAGTGGCATCGACGGCCTCGACGTGGTAGCCGTCGCCGATGCCGTGTATGGCGGTCACGGGCCGGTCCGAAGTCGAGACAGCAGGAGAGGACATGAAGCCTTCTACGCGGTTGAGCCCCTGGGTGCTGTTCACGCTGCTGGGTGTGCTGTCGGGATGTCTCAGGATGTCGCCGGCCTTCGAAGATGACTTCTCCGATCCTGCTAGTGGGTGGGGCGCTGCATCGCACGAAACCTACGTGCGCGGCTATCAGCAGGGCCGGTATCTCTTCCAGATCGATGTCCCCAACTGGTTTGTCTGGTCGACGAGCGGTCATCACTACGCCGATGTCGAACTGATGGCTGTGACCAGCGCCGCCGGACCCGCTGATGATCACTTTGGCCTGATCTGCCGCTATGCCGAAGAAGAATTCTACTACTTCGCGATCAGTTCGGATGGCTACTATGCGATCTATCGCAAGGAGCCCGATAGCATGCTCGTTCCCCTCACGGGGCGGGCGATGCAACGTTCGGCAGCGATTCGTACTGATGGAACGGAGAATCGCCTGATGGCTACGTGCGAGGGGACCTCGCTCGCCCTGTATGCCAATGGGCAGCTCCTTGCTCAGGTGGAAGATGATTCGTTGGAAGGCGGTGACGTGGGCATGGCCGTGGGTACCGTGTCCAGAGGGGGCACCAGTATCTGGTTCGACGACTTCGAGGCGGTCAGACCATGACAATCAGGAAGGGTCCTTCCTGGCGTGCGGCTTGGGGGGCAGTGATTGCGTCTGTGCTGCTGCTCGCCGCGTGCGCGGGGCGGGACAAGGGGTCAACCGAGATCTGGCAGACTGCCTTTGAATCCGGGACCGGGTGGCAGTTGAGCTCGGACGCTATCGCCGATGTGTCGGTGACCGATGGCGCGCTGCGCGTGCACGTTTTCTCAGCCGGCCAGATAGCATGGGCCGCGTCCGAGAGTGCCTGGGGCGATGTGCACCTGCGCGTGGATGCAACGCAGGTGTCGGGTCCGCAAGACAACGAGTATGGCGTGCTCGTCCGGATGCAGGACGACCAGCACTTCTACGCCTTTTCGATCAGCGGCGATGGGTATGCGCGCGTGGCGCGCTACGACGCCGGCACCTGGACGGTTCTGGGCTCCGACTGGACACCCCACGCAGCGATCGCGCAGGGCGAAGCGACGAACCAACTCGAGGTCATCGCTCAGGGCTCTACGTTCGACTTTCGTGTGAACGGTGAGCCCGTGGCGCAAGTCGAAGATGACGCCTATGCGATGGGCCGCCTTGGGCTCTATGCTGGCGCATTCACCGAGGGTGACGTGGCCGTCGCGTTCGACAACCTCGAAGCCGCACCTCTGCAGTGACGCCTTCTGCCCGATTCCTGGTCTAACTAGTGCGCGTGTATCTGGAAGCGATGGGGTGCCGGCTGAATGCGGCGGAGGCCGAGACGCTGGCGCGGCAGTTCTCCGGTGCTGGTCATCAGGTGGTCCAGGATCCCACTTTGGCTGATATCATCGTGGTGAACTCGTGTGCTGTGACGTCTCAGGCTGTCCGGAAGGCCGAACGACGCCTGCGAGCCCTGCATCGCGCCAATCCAGAGGCCGGGCTGGCGGTCACCGGCTGCTGGGCCACGGCGGACCAGGCCGGCGTTGGCACGATCGAGGGTGTGCAATGGGTGGTGCCCAATGCCGACAAGGCGACGACGGTGTCGCGCGTGTTGTCACGCGAGCCGCAGGCGGCTCCGGGGGCATTTCAGACTGTGCTGGCGCCGTGGGCACCCGGTCGTTGGGGGCATACGCGTGCGTTCCTGGGCGTTCAGGATGGTTGCGACCACACGTGCACGTACTGTGTGACGCGCATCCTGCGTGGCCCAGGCCGTAGCTTGTCGCTCGATGAGGCTGTGACCGCTGCGCGTGCTCGTGTGCAGGCAGGCGCCAGGGAGATCGTCTTGACGGGGACCAGCCTGGGCGCGTATGGTCGCGACTTGGGCCTTTGCGACGGCCTGGCCCAACTTGTTGCGGTCATACTTGCAGATACGGATGTCCCGCGTCTCCGGCTATCGTCCATTGAACCCTGGGACGTGAGCGCCGCACTACTGGACCTGTGGCGCGATCGCCGCGTGTGCCGGCAACTGCACATCCCGCTGCAGTCCGGCTCGGACGCGGTGCTCAGGCGGATGGGGAGACCGATCAAGGTTGGGGCTTTTGTCGGGCTCGTCGACCGGGCGCGCGCCATATCGCCCGAGATCGCGATCACCACCGACCTCA
>JAXDDP010000021.1:0-14626 GCA_034676785.1 Anaerolineae bacterium
AGGCGATCGGGCCTGATTGCCTGCTGATGGTCGATGCCGGCGGGAGCGACGCCTTCTGGCCCAACGGCTACAAGTGGGCGGCGCGCACGGCAGAGATGCTGGCTGACTATGACGTGACCTGGTTCGAAGAGCCCCTGCAGCACGATGCGCTGGACGACTACGTGCGGCTGCGGGAGCATGCCCCCGTGCCGATCTCCGGTGGTGAGGTCATCACGCGCCGGCAAGCTTTCCTTCCCTGGCTGCGTGCAGGGGCCTTCGACATCGTTCAACCCGATGCCACCAAGGTGGGCGGCCTTTCAGAATCGCGGCGCATCGGGTGGATGGCCCAGGCCTTTGGGATTCGCCTCATCCCACACGGGTGGAACACAGCGGTCGGGCTGGCAGCCGATCTCCACCTGGCGTCTGCGCTGCCCGAGACGGACCTTGTCGAGTACATCACCGGCTCTCCCTATCTGGATGACCTGGTCGAGGGGGGTTGGCATCTGGACGACGAGGGCATGCTCCCGATCCCCGAAGGGCCAGGCCTGGGCATCGCGCTCGATCTTGACGCGGTAGCCCGCTACACCGACGACGCCTGCTGGCTGCCCAGGACATGAACACTGCAATGGCCGAGGACTTCGCGCTGGTTGAGCCGGCAACGCGTTACCGTCGAGGCTTCCTGGCGATGCTGAACGACTACGCGCGCGCAGGCGAGGAACGCTACGGCAACTTGCGGAATCTGACGCCTCTCAGATTCGCAGCGTATGTCCAGAAGCTACGTGAGGCCTCGCAAGGAATCGGGCTCCAGCCAGGGTGGGTTCCGTACACCACATTCTGGCTCGTCAGCCCCATGGTGCCCCTGATCCTCGGTTCCGTTCAGTTGCGCCACTGGTTGACCGAAGCTCTGGAGAAAGAGGGGGGCCACATCGGTTACACGATCACGCCCTCCCAGCGCCGAAAAGGGCTTGGAACGCTTCAGCTTGCGCTGGCGTTGGACGAGGTGCGCCGGCGCCGTGAAAGCCTGGAGCTGGACCGCGTGCTTATCACGTGCAACACCGAAAACATCGGATCAGCAAAGATCATCCAGAAGAATGGTGGGATCTTTGAGAGTGAGGTGATCTCCGACTTCTCGGGCAAGCCGGTGTCCCGTTACTGGATCGATCTCTGACATCGGGCTATACTGAGAACATTCGCACCGCGATCGAGGTGCGCAGACGGGAGAAGCCCTTGGCACAGCCCAATATCCTGCTGATCTTATCTGACCAACATCGCTTCGACTGTATCGCGGCTCACGGCCACCCACTCGTCGAGACACCCAACCTTGACCGTCTGGCCCGCGAGGGGATCGACTTCACGCAGGCTTACACACCCATCCCGGTCTGTGTGCCGACGCGGAATTCGCTACTGACCGGCACGTGGTCCACCGAGCACCACTGCATTGCCAATAGCGATACCGAGGCGCCGCGTCCGGCTGAGCCAGGTCTGCCCACATTCACCCGAGCGTTGAGGGAAGCCGGTTACACGCTCGGGTGCGTGGGGAAATGGGGCGTCCATCCCGAACACGGTCCAACCCACCCCGACTATGGTTTTCACGAGTATGTGGACATCCGGGGATACAGCGCGTGGCGTCGCGAGCAGGGGCTGCCACCCCAACCCCGCGACGGTGGTTGGCTAGGAAACCCCGATCCCACTACACCACCGGAGGCATCACAGCTTGCCTGGTGTGCTGATCAAACGATCACGATGCTGGAAGCTGCCGCGGAGCGAGGGGCACCGTTCTTCGTCCGTTGGGACTCAAGCGAGCCACATCTACCCAACATCGTACCCGAGCCGTATGCCTCTATGGTCCGGCCCGACGCGGTGGCGCCGTGGCCGAGTTTCCCCGACTCCCTTACTGGCAAGCCCTACATGCAGGCGCAGCAACGCCGGACCTGGGGGGTCGACAGTTGGACGTGGGAGGACTGGGCACCGGTGGTAGCCCGCTACCTGGGCGAAGTCAGTTTGCTTGACGCCCAGGTGGGACGCGTGCTCGATGCGATCGACCGGCTGGGGCTGACCGACAACACGTTGGTGATCTATTCGACCGACCACGGGGACCTGTGCGGTGGACACGGGATGGTCGATAAGCATTACGTGATGTACGACGACGTCGTCCGCGTGCCCCTGATCGCACGCTGGCCCGGGCACATTGGCGCAGGGCAGACCTGTGATGCCTTCGTCTCCCATAGTATTGACCTCGCATCGACTTTCTGCGACGTAGCAGGCGCCGGGACCCCCAAGACCTTCAGAGGCCAGAGCCTCCTACCGCTCTTCACCGGCTGCCGTGAGAACGGACGCGAAGACATCTTCTCCGTCTACCACGGCAACCAGTTCGGCCTCTACAGTCAACGTATGGTCCGCGGTCGACGTTGGAAGTACATCTGGAACGCCACCGCCGAGGACGAGCTCTATGACCTGGAGAGCGACCCCGGTGAAGTTAGTAACCGCGCGAGAGACCAGGCGTGTGCAGACGAGCTGGCGCGCTTGCGACAGCGCGTCGTCGCCTGGATGGAGGCGACTCGTGATCCGCTCCTCAACGGCTGGACCCGTGCCCAGCTTCTGGAGGGGCGCACGCTCTGAGGTGATCGTTTGAGACTGACAGATCTGAAGACCCGGACCCGGTCCTGGTGGATGCGGCTCGATCCCTACGTCGTTCAGGGCGTGCCGCGACGCTACCGGCTGGGGATGACTCTATTCTGGTGGTATGGCGTCCTCATCTCGATATCATCTGCCTTCGTCGACAACTTCGTCACGCTCTTCGTGCTTGCCCTGGGAGCGACGAGCCTGCAGGTAGGCACGCTCTCCTCGCTCTCCAGCTTCCTTGGAATGCTGATGCCGTTGCCTGGCGCCCAGTGGGCAGCGCGCTGGGGCAAGCTCAAGCCCGTGGTGGTGATCTCCTATGGCCTGCGCTACGGCGTCCTCCTCCTGGCAGCGCTGGTGCCCTTCGTGCTCTCCGGCTCGGCTGCAGTCTATGTCATTATCGGGCTCTTTGCACTGCGTGCGGCCTTCCTGCACCTGGGCAACTCGCCGTGGACGTCACTCGCCGGTCAGATCGTACCCCAGAACCGGTGGGGACGGTACTTCTCATCACGGAAAATGGTCATGGCACTCGCATCGCTGATCTTTGTCCCCCTGGCGGGACAGATGATCGGCGTCTTCCCGGAGCCATTGGGCTACCAGATTGGGCTGGGGTTGGCCGTCGTATGGGGCGTGCTAGCGCTCATTTTCTTCGCGCGGATTCCGGAAGAGGCGGGAAAACCCGCAACAGCGTCGGGACGGACTAACTTCGCCTTCTGGCGAGCGCTTAGCGACAACCGTGCCTTCTGGCAGTTCACGCTGATCAGCATGTTCTTCCACTTCGTCTGGCAATTCGCCGGCCCCTATTTCGGGGTGTATCAGGTGGAGGGGCTCGGGGCAACGTCCCGCGTGATTGGATGGTTGGCGATCGTGTCGTCGTTGGCGCGTATGGCAGGTCAGGCAGTCTGGGGACGCACGGTGGACCAGCGCGGATCGCAATGGGTCTTCACACTCTGCATGCTCCTGATCCCCATCATCCCCTTCATCTGGCTGCCACTGACGGCGGCGTGGCAGGTGATCTTCGTGAACATCCCCAGCGGATTTCTCTGGGCAGGTCAGGAGACCGGCAACTTCAACCTGATCCTGGGGCTGGCAGGTAAGGATGGACGCACCGAAGAACAGAAAACGCAGGCGATTGCCAGCTATCATACGCTGGTCGCCATCGCAAACATCCTGGGCCCACTAGCAGGTGGCTTCGTGATCGAGGCAATCGGCTACAAGTGGGCCTTCGCGCTATCTGGCTTTGGCCGCCTGGCTGCTGCCATCCTGTTCCTGATGCTCCTCAAGCCCTTCGATCTGCGGCGCCTGGGCAGGCGGAAGCCCGTGATGCCCTAAGCCCCCAGGGTCCTATCGCATCGGGCCAGCCGCCCCTGAGCAGCACTCCAGAAGGCGCATGATAGGTACCGCCGGTCGAACCATTTGACAGAAAGCCCGCGTTTGACGTATGATACGCGCGGCGGGACGGTACACCTCATCCTGGAGGCGGATGTTAGATGGCACCGGGTACGATTCAGAAGACGATCTCCCTATTTCGCGACGCCTTCGATGGGCTGTGCGTCGACATCTCGCTGTTACGCCTCGAGGCATTGGGAATCATGGTTCATGAGGCCATGACGGTGCAGGCACGTAGTTTCCACACGCCAGAACACATCTTCAACCTTGCCGATGCCACAAACCCGATTCAGGCCCTGGCAGCGCTTTTCCACGACGTGGTCTACTACGAGATCGATCAGGGTTTCATTCCTGAGATCGAGCGCGTCCTGATGCCCTATATCGATGAGGTCGAAGGGCATCTGCAACTGGCCGCAATACCAGCGGGAACCGATCAGCTCTTCGACGTTGTGTTGGCGATATTCGACTTCAAAGTGGGACAGCGGCTGTCGCCAACCGAGGGCCAGAATGAGTTCTTGAGCACGTTACTCATGGTGCAGAAGCTCAAGGATACGGTCAAGCCGCGGGACCTGGTCAAGATCGCGGCCTGCATCGAAGCGACAATTCCATTCCGTGGGCCCAATGCGCAGGGCGAGTCCCACCCCATGGTTCTGGAGCGCCGGCTACACGAGGTCAATGTGCATCATAGCCTCCGGTTGTCCGCCGAGGAGATCAGACAGGCAGTCAAGTGGGCGGTTGCATTCTCGAACAGAGACGTCGAGAACTTCTCGGAGCGCGACACAGGGCGATTCCTGGACAACACGTGGAAGTTGTTGCCCGAGACGAATGCCTCACTGCGCCTTCATGGCATCTACACGATTGGCAGTTACCGCCAAGCGCTCCAGAAGATGGAGACATTCCTCGGCAACCTGCATCCAGAGACAGTCTTCAGCCAGTATATGGACGAACCCCCGCCCGGTGAATACGACCGCATGGTCGCGCTCGCCTACCGCAATGTGCAGACCGCGCGCCAATATCTGGGGCTGAAGCTCCTCGCCATTGGCATCCTCGAAGCGCTCGCGGTGATCACCGGGGGCGACGCACCTGTGGCGTTGTTCATGGGAGCACTGCGCGAGGGAGAGGACAGCCAAAAGATGGAGGAGCACCTTCCTGATTTCCCGGTCACGTCATCTGTGGACGAGTCATCAACGCTCTTCGGACTGCTTGCATTTGGGCGTGCCAGCGCCTCCAGTTTCGATCTGCAGAACTCCCCACTTTCGCTCTACATCTTCAGGCTATTGGGCTGGGACCATGCCCACGAGCTGTTGGAGCACGCGAAGGCGATGTTCCATGGTGAGATCAACGCGTGGACGTTTCTCGACGCGCTGCCCTCAGAGTTGGTGACCACGGTGGCCAATGCTTGCGCAGAGTTGGCAACCACACGCCGGGCCGCACTGCGCACCTATGCGGAGTCACGCCGTTATGTATGACGCAACCACTCACTTTTCCACACTCTATCGGACCACGCGGGCAGAGTTCGCCTTTCGGGCTGAGACAGCAGAGGATTGGATCGCCTGGCGCGAGGCCTTCCGCCCGCGTCTCAGACAGGCCCTGGGCCTCGACACGATAGCCGAGGACCTGGCAGGCACCCAACCGTATGCGGAGCAGGTCTCCTCGGAGGATCAGGAAACGCACATCCGCGAGGCTTGGCACCTCTGGGTGGAGCCAACGGTGCCCCTGCCGTTCTACCTACTTCGTCCCAAGGAGAGCGACGGACCTTTGCCCCTGGTGTTGACACCCCACGGGCACAACCATCCCCACATCTACGTCGGCATTGCCCACTCGGAACAGGAACGCGCCTCTATGGAAGCGGGCGAGCGGGACATCGCCGTTCAGGGCGTGGAGAGAGGCTATCTCGTCATCGCCCCCACAACCCGGGCTTTTGGTGAAACGCGAACGGCCCAGGACAGGGCCGCCGAAGCCACCCACTCCTGCCACACCCAGCTCCTTCACGACCTTCTTGTGGGAAGAACGCCGATCGGGGACCGCGTCTGGGACATCTCGTGTCTGATCGATTGGGCACTGGCGACCCAGAACGTCGACCGTCATCGGATAGCGATCACGGGCAACTCCGGCGGTGGGACGATCTCGCTCTTCGCCGCAGCCTGCGATCCGCGGATCGCCGTTGCCGTACCGAGCTGCTACTTCTGCACCTTTGCCGGCAGCATTGGTTCGATCCACCACTGTGAATGCAACTACGTGCCCGGCATCCTCCGGC
The DNA here is from genome assembly GCA_034676785.1 of Anaerolineae bacterium. Taxonomy (GTDB): domain Bacteria; phylum Chloroflexota; class Anaerolineae; order B4-G1; family SLSP01; genus PWVB01. The sequence continues at coordinate 6,245 of JAXDDP010000021.1, forward strand.
TGGGCGAGATGTACGATGTCGCAGGGCTCATCGCGCCACGCCCTTTCTGTGCCATCGCCGGAAAGGACGACCCGATCTTCCCGATCGAGCACGTCAGATATGCCTTCGAGCGCCTCAAACACATCTACACCGTGGCCGGTGTGCCCGATGCCTGTGAGCTCTACGTCGGGCCCGAGGGGCACCGCTACTACAAGGCAGGTGCCTGGCCCTTCATCGACATGCAATTTGGACGCCTTCACGAGCAATCGCCCTTGCCAGTTGTCGTCCGGCCCCTGGCGAGGCACGAGCTTGCTGCACTCGAGGCAGCCTTGCCCGAGGGCCCGCCGGAGAAGCACGTGGAGCGGCTTCAGCGCCAGGAACGGGGCGACGCCGTCTATCTGATCGCCTGGCACAAGGGCCAGCCCGTAGGTCACGGCCTTCTTAAGTGGCAGGGGGCGACCGAGGATGTCATTGCATCCGCCATGCAGGGAACCTGCCCTGATGTCGAGGACCTGCTCGTGGATGAGGCGTACCGCTCTCGTGGCATTGGCACCCAAATCCTGGGCGAGGTTGAGCGCCTGGTCCGCGCGCGCGGCTACCGGAAAATGGGGCTGGGAGTAGACGTGCGCAATCCAAGGGCCCAGACGCTCTACGAACGTCTAGGCTTCCACGATGCGGGACTCGGCGTTCACTATGAACATGGGGGGTATGTCGACCGGGATGGCCATGCCAGAGCCTGGGATGACGCGTGCATCTATCTCGTAAAGGAACTCTAATGCCCAAGTCGAAACGTCCGCATATCCTGATCTTCAACCCCGACCAGTGGCGGGGGGATGTCATGGGCCACCTGGGCAACCCGGCAGCGGTGACGCCCAATCTCGACCGCCTGGTTGAGACCGATGCCGTGTCCTTTCGCACCGCGGCCTGCCAGAACACCGTCTGTTCGCCCAGCCGTTGTAGTTTTATGACCGGCTGGTACCCGCACGTCCGGGGGCATCGCACGATGCACCACATGCTTCGCGGCCAGCACGGCGAGCCCAACCTTCTGCGCGTGCTGCGCGACAACGGCTACTTCGTCTGGTGGGGTGGCAAGAACGACCTGGTCCCGGCGCAATTTGGCTACGATCAGGACTGCGATGTTAAGTACCGCCCCGCGCGTCCGCCGAAACCCATGTGGATGACCGATCGGGAAGAGGCCTGGCGCAAGAGCCCCGAGAGCGATAGCTACTACTCTTTCTACGTTGGTGCGCTCGATACCGGCGGCGGGGAGATCTACTACGATGGGGACTGGGCCAATGTACTGGGAGCGATCGACTTCATCAAGAACGCGCCGCCGGACCAGCCGCTGTGCATCTACTTACCCCTCACCTATCCCCACCCCCCGTATGGGGTCGAGGAACCGTGGTACAGCCTGATCGACCGCGGCAAGCTCCCGCCGCGGGTGCCCGCGCCAGCTGACTGGAGCACCAAGGCATCGATCCTCGAGGCAATCCACGCAGCACAACACCTGGAGGAGTGGTCCGAGGAGCGCTGGACGGAGCTCCGGGCGGTCTACTACGGGATGTGCGCCCGGCTGGACCACCAGTTCGGTCTGCTCGTGACGGCGCTGAAGGAAGCCGGGCTTTACGATGACACGGCGATCTTCGTCTTCGCCGACCACGGCGACTACACGGGTGACTTCGGCATCGTCGAGAAGACACAGAACACGTTCGAGGACGCTCTGTCACGGGTGCCCTTCGTGATCAAACCACCCAAGGATGTGCCGGTGGCGCCCCGCGTGAGCGAAGCGCTCGTCGAGCTGGTCGACTTCTCCGCCACGATCTACGACCTGACCGACATCGAGCCCGGATACTGGCACTTCGGGCGGAGCCTGCTGCCGGTCGTCGCCGGGCAGACTGACGCCCATCGCGATGCCGTCTTCAGTGAGGGCGGACGCCTGATGGGCGAAGAGCAGGCCATGGAACTGGAGTCCGTGCGCACGATGGCGGACCCATCGGTCAGCCTCTACTGGCCGCGGATCAAGCACCAGGTCACAGACGAACACCCCTGGCACACCAAAGCGACGATGTGCCGCACGCACGACTTCAAGTACATCCGGCGGCTCTATGAAGGCGACGAGCTCTACGATCTACGGACCGACCCACAGGAAACCCACAACGTGATCGCTGATCCTGCGTATGCTGATGTCGTCGCAACGCTCAAGGAGCGTATGCTGACCTGGTATATGGAGACCTGCGATGTGGTCCCCTTTGACACGGACCAACGTCACTAGGAGTCCGTCCGGCAGGTTGCCCACATGAAACGCAAGGTCTATGCCTATATCACCCATGATGAGCACCTGCTGGTCTTCAGCCATCCTGATTCGCCCGAGGCCGGCATCCAGGTGCCCGGCGGGACGGTGGAAGATGGCGAGGCGCCGGAAGAGGCAGTCATGCGCGAGGCCACCGAGGAGACCGGCTTGACCGGCCTGCAAATGGAGACGCTGCTGGGCCAGGTCGACCGTTGGATTGCGGAGCTTCAGCAGTGGCACCGGCGATGGTTCTATCACCTCACGGCCGTGGGTCCCTTGCCCGAGCGATGGTATCATGCAGAGAGAACGCCATCCGATGGAACGCCATCCGATGGAATGCCATCCGATGGAACGCCATCCGATGGCAGCCAGGGTCCGATCAGATTCGAGTTTTTCTGGGCTCCGCTGCCCGGAGGCATTCCCGCCTTGAGCGGGGAGCTAGGTCAGATGCTGCCCCAGCTCCTTAGCGCATTGCACTTCACCGAGGCATAGGTTATCAGGGAGGGCACATGAGTGGGTCGCCTGACATCACGTTTGACATCAGCCGGGTGCCGTTCAGCCGGTTTGGCTCCTACTTCGCGGTCTCGTATCTCGATCGACCCGAGTTGCCGCTGGGCGCGGCGGTCTATCTGCGGTCGGTGCACGGCCATGGCGCGATCCGGCCCGAGCTCTTCCGGCTCGACTGGGCGGACGGCCAGCCGATCGAGTTCGACGAGGTCGAGGCCACCCCGGCCTCACTCACCTTCCACCACAGCAATGGAGGCAAGGTCGTGCTATGCATCCCCGAGCCGGGAACGGTGCGCATCTATGGCGAGCGCGCCGGCCTCCGGCTGGAGATGCCGCCGGGTCCAGGGGTCGTCGTGCACCCCGGAGACGGCGGGCGCTGGATCATCAATGCCTTTCCCGCGCTGCGCCGCTACGCTGTGGAACGGATCCACGGCGTCCTAGAGGCGGATGCGCCGACCTTTGTCGACGCGCGCCACACACTCCATCACAAGCGCGTGGTGCTGACGCTCAAGCCCGACGGCAGCGGATCGTTCGATGCGGCCATCGACGAGTTTGGTAGCACCTGGGCCCCCAAGCGCCGGCAGCCCTTCGCTATGTCGGTCGCGATCGTCAAGGACGCCTTCGATGCCTGGCTTGCCGGGATGCCCGATGTCCCTGAAACGTGGGAGGAGACGTTGGGGTTGGCTGCTTATGTCGACTGGTCGTGCGTGGTCGATCCTGCCGACCGGCTGATCCGTCCCACGATGTTCATGTCCAAGAACCATATGTGCCAGGTCTGGAGCTGGGACAACTGCTTCAACGCGATGGCATTGAGCTATGGCCATCCCGAGCTGGCATGGGACCAGCTGATGGTGTTGGTGGACCACCAGGATCCCTTTGGCGCGTTTCCCGATGCGGTCAACGACCTGACCCGGCACTACAACTTCTCCAAGCCACCTGTCCATGGGTGGGCTCTGAGCTTCATGCGCGAGCAGAAGCCCGAGTTCTTTGCCCCGGCGCGGCTGCGCGAGATCTACGGGTCCTTCAGCCGCTGGGCGACATGGTGGCTGAGCCACCGTGTGGGACGGGGCGAGTCGCTGCCCCACTACCTGCACGGCAACGACAGCGGCTGGGACAACAGCACGATGTTCGACGCGGGCGTGCCGTTGATCGCCCCGGACCTGGCTGCGCTGCTGGCCTTGCACTGCTTCGAGCTCTCGGACGTTGCCACACTGTTGGGTGAGAACAACGACGCAATCAAGTGGCACGAGGCAGCCATCCGCCTGATCGCGGACCTGATCCATACCCTCTGGCGAGAGGATCACTTCGTCGCGCTGCGCGAGAACGACCACGAGGTCGTGGAGAGCGACAGCCTGATCCCGTGCATCCCCATCGTCCTGGGCAAATGGCTGCCGCCGGAGTTCCAGACGGCGTTAGTCGAGCGGATCCGTGGCTTCCTGACCGACTATGGGTTGGCGACCGAGGATCCCCAGAGCCCGCACTACACGTCCGACGGCTACTGGCGCGGGCCGATCTGGGCGCCCTCGACGCTCCTGGTCGTCTCAGGGCTGGAGGCGATCGGTGAGGACGCGCTGGCGCGCGAGATCAGCGAGCGCTTCTGCGCGATGTGCGCACAGAGCGGCTTTGCCGAGAACTTCGATGCCCTGACGGGCGAGGGGCTGCGCGACCCCGCCTATTCGTGGACCGCGAGCGTCTTCATCATCCTCGCGCACAAGTTGGCCGAGGCGTGAGCCCTGCACCGGAGCGGGCAGGGGAGACCTTCCAGCGCAGCCTGTCCACCATGAGGTCGGCGACAGGGATCGTGATCCCGGTCTACATTCCCCCTGGCGCCGAGGCGTCTCAACGCGTGGCGCTCCTGACCGACACCGTGGCGGCGTGCTGTGCGCAGGTTGAGGATCGCTCAACCCTTTGCCTGAGCGTCGATGGCGTGGCGAACGGTGCCGCCGTCGTCGAACAGCTCGCGACGGACTGGGCCGTCACCTATGTCGCCACGCCGGTGAACCGCGGGAAGTTCCAGGGTGTCAGGACGGGGATGGAGGCGCTGCTTGCGCGGTCGGACCTCGCCTACGTGGCCGTCCTCGACTGCGACAGCGATCACTTCGGCAACGAGCTCCTGAACTTCGTCAGAGCCGCCGAACACATCGTGGGGCAGACCGGCGATGACCGGGTGCTGATCCTGGGCCGGCGCCTGTCCCGGCACCGGCCGATGGGCTGGCTGCGCGGTGAGCTGGAGGAGATCGCGGACCGGATGCTGCTCCACGCCCTGGAGTATCACGCCGCGATCTCGGGGACCCCTCTGCGGCTCGAGTACGCGACGCTGATCGAGGCCATCCCGGACTTCCACTCGGGGTACAAGCTCTTCAGCCGCCGGACGGCACAGGACGTCTTCCTCTCACCGCCCGAACCTGCGGGGCTCTCGGAGGCAGCCTACTTCCGCCACGCCGTCGAGGCGGTGATGGTGGTGGAAGCGCTCCTGCACGGGGCGCGGCTGGGCGTCGTCAACCGGACGACCTACAACCGGCAGCCGGTGACCGCCTTTGGCCTTTTGGGTCAGGCCGAGGTGACAGCGGATATGATCCTCTGGCCCTGCAGCCGGCTGGGGGTGCCTCCTGCCTTTGCCCGGCAGTGGCTGGACAACGACATGCCGGCGCTGTTACTTGGGACGCTCGTCCCGGAGGGTCGCCAGGAGCTGGAAGAGGTCTATCGCCGGGTTCTGGAGGCGCTGGGGCAGGGCGACACGTCGGGGTTCCTGCAGAAGCAGCCGCTGTTTCTGTGACAAGCGTTGCGGCTCACGCTGCCGGCCTACCTCAGCGTAGCCCGCCACTGATTCAGCGTGTCACAGGCTATGTTCCCAGCTCCGTGCTCTTCCACTCCGCGGAGTTGCAGGTATGGGTGGTCGCCACGGCGCTGCCTACATTGATCCGAGGCAGGGCACCCGATGCCATACTCAAGCTCACCGGCTGCGTCGCCGCGTTGTACGCCGTGGTCACCACCTCCCCATCCGGGTACGTCGTCGTCACCACCCGGTCCAGTGCGTCATAGGTGGTGCTTGTGGTGAAGGGCTGCGTGCCGATCAGCTTCACTTCCTGTGTCACCCGTCCGCGCGTGTCGTAAGTCCACGTGGTGCTCCCCGAGCTGTCGGTCATCGCCGTCCGCCGTCCCAGGCTCTCGCCGTACCCCTCCTGGTCGTACGCGTAGCTCACCCCGCCTTGTGCGCACCCCGTGGTGCTCTTCCCCGTCAGCCGGTCTAGCCCGTCGTACGTGAACGCGGTCACACATCCCCGCGCGTCCGTCTGTGTGGTCAGGTTCCCCGCCAGGTCGTACTGGTAGGACCACGCCCCCATGTCCGGGTCCGCCATGCTGGTCTTCCGCCCCAAGGCATCGTAGGCCATCGTCGTCACGTTGCCCAACGTGTCCGTCACCTCGGTCAGGTTCCCCAGCACGTCGTAGACGTACTCCGTCGTGTGAAAGGTCAGCTCGCTGAGTCATCCACACGCTCCACCCCGGTATGCACTTGCGTCATGAACGCCCAGTTCCGCGACGCAAACGCGCCGCGCGTCTCCTGCAACACCCCGCGTACCCCCGGGTTGTCCCGCTTCCACACCGCTGCGATCGGAATCGCGATAGTAGTCGTACCTCTAGCGTACGGTCAGCGGCACAGCCGGCATCGATGTGATCTCCAGCACAAAGTCCTGGGCATCTTTGGGTACGGCGAAAACGTACCTCCTTCCGTGTCCATCTTCACCTATAACGCCACCGTAGTCTCGATCCAGCATCGCGCGCAGATACACGTCATTGTTCCCAGTCGCCGCGAGCGTTGTTGTGTAACGTTCCGTTCCGCCCAATGTATAGCTCAGTACATAATCGTCCCACAGAAGCGCGATCGGATCTTCAGAGACTGACCTCTCGACGATGTACACCCACACGAAGCGCTGGCCTTCTGGCGGCAACAGCCATTCATCCCACTCGTCCAGACGGTTCTCCCACCGCGCGGGCAGGTAGATACTCATCTCGTAGTATTCACCTGTGGCTACGACGATCTCCTGTTTCGAGCAAGACGTGCACTCGAGCATCAGGAATCCCATCAGCACCACTAAGGTGATGATTCTCCTCATAATCGCGACTCCTCCCTTTGCGACTGAGCCAGGTCCGGCATCGTCAGCACTGCTTGCACGCTTACCCACCCCATATCGGACTCGTTACCAAGTCTTTCTCAGGGGGCTCGAGTTTCCCCATCTGGTCGTGATGGCCCATGCGGAATTCGAGCCTGCTGTTGTCCGGTAGTAGGGCATCTCCACAGGCAGCAGAGGCACGAATCGGTCCACATAGAGCACGCCATTGCCCTGGTAGAATGTGACGCCGCCCTGTTCCAGAGCCTTGACCACCAGTTCCGTGCAGTACCACTTCTTCTCACCAGTTGCCTCTCCGCTATTGGACCACAAGCCCGAATAGGAATAACCGGTTCCGTACTGTGTTACTGCGTAAGCTGCGGCATCGTGTCGCGCCTCTTCGCTGATTTCCCTCTACTTCGTAGATTGCCAGCTGGTTGAGCAAGGGCTCGTTCTGATAGATCTCGGCTGCGGAAGTCGTGTAGACACCGAAGTCCGTCTGGAACCCGCCGGTGCCGATGAACACCCCCTCCTCTGCGCCAATGACGGCATGGCCCACATCACCAGGCCCGGGGAACCGTCCGGACCATTTGTACACCCCGATGCTCCCGGGATGGATCAACTTCAGGAAGGCCATGAAGCGGCGATACTCATCCCAGCGCCCGGCCTGGATCAGCGAGATGATGTACATCTCACTCTCTTCCTGTTCATTGTCCAGTTGCGCCAGAGGATCTGAGGAATCGCCTCCTAGCACGCCCCCATCCGACCCATCATGGCCTGTGGGATCGACATAGCGCAGCGGGTGTTGTAGACGTAGCTGTAACGGTTGAGGCTCTGCGGGTTCGCAGCATCGGGCACAATCGTGTCCGCCTGCAGGAACCGTCCCAAGGCAGGGTCGTAGTACCGCGCGTTGTAGTCATACAACCCTAGCCCCGCCTCCTCCCGCTGACCTGTATACCTCCGGTCGGTCCCCACCGTCCCCGCGATCCACCGTGTACCCCCATACGGGTAGTACCGCATCTCTCCCACCACCGCACGGCTCGCGTTCGTCGTCAGGCTGGCGGACCCCAAGCTCTCGTCTGCGAGAGCCATGGTCCCCGTGAATCCAGGTCAGCGTCCCTCCCACCCGCATCGCCACCCGCTGAGAGCCTAGATAATAGTACTTGGTCACCACCCCTGTCGTCAGGTTCTTCTCGTAGTGCGCTCCCATGTACACCGTTGTCTGCCCGCCCGCCACCTTCTTCACCAGCACCCCGTCGCCGTCATAGACGTAGCTCGCCAGCACCGTGCTGCCCTGCTTGTACGCCACCAGCCGGTTCTCCGCGTCGTAGACCAGCGTGTAGGGCGTGCCGCTCAGCACCCGCGTTACCATGGTCTCGTTGGCGTCGTACCCGTAGCTCCCACCGTTGCTTGTCGCTGTCACCGCGTGCGGGCGCACGCTGCTTGCCCCTGACGCCGGGTAGCTATAGCTCCCCACCCCCGTCTTCCAGATCAGGT